>JBOHFY010000315.1:0-18313 GCA_050699895.1 Pseudonocardiaceae bacterium | reverse complement strand
CCGACGAGGGGCGGCACCGGCTGGAGCGAACCCGCGAACCCGATCTGGGTTTCGCCTGGCCGGTGTACCGGTGGGCGCACGGGCAGTCGCTGTCGGCGGTGCTGGCGGCTGCCGAGAACAACGGTGCTGAGCTGTCCGCCGGGGACTTCGTCCGGTGGTGCCGGCAGGTGCTGGACGTGCTGGACCAGGTCCGGGGTGTCGCCGGGGACGGCTCCCGGGTCGGGGCAACGGCGGCTGACGCGGTGCGCGCGGTGCGCCGTGGCGTGGTCGCGCTAGGAACCGTCTGAAGCGTCCTCGACGCGTCGAACGATGTACTGGGCAGCCTCCGCATGCGCGGGGAACCCCTCGTACCGAGCAAGCTCCACCGCCGTAGGGCCAACGCTTCGCACGCCGGCCGCGGACACATAGGCGAACGATGATCTCTTGAGAAGCTCGTTGACACCCATGCACGAGTAGGTTCGCGCGTGTCGACCGGTGGGCAGGATCGCGTTCACGCCGATGGAAAAGTTGCCAAAAGCGATCGAGGTGTTCTCCCCCAAGAGCACCTCGCCCGCGTGGGTTATCGCTGGCAACAACTCAAACGGGTTGTCGACGAGTACGCGCAGATGCTCCGGCGCGTACTCGTTGACAAACGAAATCGAGTCGTGCAGTCCCTCGGTGATGACGACGCCGCCGTAATGGGACAAGACCGCCTTGCAGTTCCGAGCCCGGGTCTCCGGCAACTTGTCTACCAGGCCGGCGAGGCGATCGACCACCGCAGCCGCGAGTGCGCGTGAGTGCGTGACGAGGAGGACGGCTGAGTCCTCTCCGTGCTCCGCCTCGACCAGCAGCTCCCGCGCGACGATCTCCACGTCCGCGGCGGAGTCGCACAAAATCACAGACTCGCTCGGGCCGGCTGGCGGACCTGGATCGACGATATCGGACAGAATCCGTCGCGCGGCGGTCACGTACTGGTTCCCAGGTCCGAGGATCTTGTCCACCTTGGCGACACTGCCAGTCCCATAGGCCATGGCGGCGATGGCCTGCGCGCCGCCAACCTTGACGATATTCTCCACGCCGCAGAGGCGGGCCGCGACGAGGGACGCGGGATCCACTGACCCGTCAGCCCCCGGGGGAGTGCAGATCACAATCTCAGGTACTCCCGCGATGACCGCCGGGATGCACAACATGATCATAACGGAGGGAAAAGACCCTTTTCCTCTCGGGACGTACAGCCCTACCGAGGAGATAGGGGTCACCCGCTCGCCCGCTATCACCCCTGGCGCTGTCTCTTTCATCCAACTAGGTGGGGGGAGCTGGGACTGATGATGATTCCGGACATTCTTTATTGATTGGACCAGAGCGGCGCGGAGGTCTTCTGTGACCAGTTTTTCGGCTCGATCAAACTCTTCTTTGCTGACGCGAAGCTGGCTCTCGCTCAACTCGGCGCCGTCGTACTGACGGGTGAGCCGGACGAGAGCCGCGTCGCCTTCTGAGCGAACAGCGGCCAGCACCTGCCGCACCGTAGCCTCAACATCCTGTAGATTGTCCTGTGCCCGTTGGCGAAGTAGCTGGTTGCGCTGTTCGCGTGACAGCTGCGCCAGAACGTAGTGATTGACCTTCATGTGTTCGGTCGTGGCCGTGCTCACATTCTTCACCTTTCGATCGAGCTCACGCCAACGTCGCTTTCACGCCAGGCGCGAGTGAGAGCCGGTGTGGGTTGACGGCAAGCAGGCCCGCCATCGCCTCCCCGAGCCCGCGGAACAGCATGGGCCAGCCGGTCACGGGGTCGGTATCGTTGTCGATGTGCATGATGATGCTCGACTCCAAGCCTCCGGCGAGGCCGTCGACGAAGTCGTCGAGATCCTCGGAGTACAGGCCGTTGGCTAAGGTGTGCCCTATGAGGAAAGTCTTACGGAAGTCCCCGTAGTCCTGTGACATCGGTACGTATTTCCAGAACTTGCGACCCTCCATGCTCACGCCAACGCGGATCGGCTGGTACACGTCGTCGCTCGGGTCCTTGATGCTGGAGCCAGCTCCGTGGATGCCGAACTTGTCCATTCGCTCGATGGCCACATAACGGAGCGCTCTGCCGAGGGTCATTCCGATGTCCTCGGTCACGACGTGGCTTGAGCTGAGCCGTATCGCTTCATACGTGACGTCGAGCTGGAGCCCTGCTCCTTCGGCGAACTCGCCCAGGAGGTCAACCATGCCGGTCACATCGATCGAGTCCGCGACGTTGATAGTGCAGCGAACCGAAGGGGCGCCCAGGCGCAAGCTTATTCTGACAACACTTTCCGCTGTGCGCCGTTCCAGACTGGCCCCCCACTCGGACACACGCCACACTGTCCAGCCTCGCTCGACAGCCCGCTCTCCTGTCGTGGTTAGGGGAGCGGCTGGAGATTCTGTTCCCTCGCCGCGCGGGGGACTGGGCGCCATGGGTTGTTCGTTGAACATCTTGTCCAGCGCGGTGCCCACTCCCCGGAAAATTCCTTCCCACGTGTGGTGCGGGTCCTCAAAACTCGCGACGGTAATGGTGAGATCGAGAGCACCACCGGCTCCGAGGCCCTTGAGGACCTCGACCAGGGGCCCGCCGTCCGAGAGCTGCTCCGCTCGACTGCTGAGGAACCACTCGAGGTCGACCTGCCGTGACGCGGTCAGGACCGCCCTTCCAGGATTTGCCGCCCGCACGTGGATTTCCGCGCTGCCGTCGTCGATCATTCCGATTGTGCTCGCGGCTTCGTGCTTGATCGGCAGCTTCCGAACTTCTCGGCCGAGCGCTGAGCCGAGTCCGTGCCAGTCGTCGTTGGTCCAGGACAAATCTATCGAGCAGCCCAGTCTCCAGGCAATGTGCTCGATCATGTGGCTGACGAACTCGTTCGGGGAAGACAGTGTCTTCGCCGTCACCCCCGCTCTGCCTAGCGAGACGTAACACCTCGCGAAGCTCGTATAGCAGCACCAGACATACGGAGACTCTGCCAACTCGCGAAACGAGTTGGCACCAGTCGCGACGGCGACTGTACAGCAGTCAGCAGCACTGGCGGCCTCGGCGCCGAGCAGCGAATC
Source organism: Pseudonocardiaceae bacterium (assembly GCA_050699895.1). GTDB lineage: Bacteria > Actinomycetota > Actinomycetes > Mycobacteriales > Pseudonocardiaceae. The sequence continues at coordinate 15,268 of JBOHFY010000315.1, read as the reverse complement.
TTCGACAGCCACGCAGGAAGCGGGTGGGAGACCTAGGCGAGTGGCCGCTTCCTGGTAGGTGTCCGGAGCGGGTTTCTTCCGCAAGCCCGGTTCGTCATTGCCGACAATGCCATCCGCGACCAGCCCGGCGTTAGCCAGAGTCTTGCGAATCTCACCGTGCGGATTGTTGGAGACCACGCCGATAGGCATACCCTGACCGCGTGCCGCGGCTATGATCTCAGGGATGCCGTCGTGGATCGCCATAACCGCTACCCGGCGATGAGACTCATACTTCTCCACAAGCCGCGAGACGGCTTCCGGAGTGAGCCCGAGCGCGCACGCGTCTGAGATCCTGCGCCAGAAGTCCGAAATTGCGTACGCAAAGTTTTCTCGGATTACCGACCGAGGTACCTCCACAACGGAGCTCAGCTCTTCCTGGAGGAGTGTGCCCACGATCTCGTAGTCGAGAGACAGCGAGTCAAGCAGAACACCATCGAGGTCGAAGAGCAGAGCAGCGGTGCCTTCGGGGACGTCGAGACGACCAGCCAGAAGCATGAAAACGATGCTACCCGGCCTCGTGGTCAGCTCGGCGCTGTTCGACCGCGTCGAGCCGGTGGCTCGCCGACTGGCGTAGACGACGACGGAGCGGTATGAGGCCGAGGCGCTGGTAGGGCTCATCGACAGGCGAGTCGCTCGAGGTAGGTATGATCAGGTCGGGGAGAACCCGAGCTGATCGTGCAGGTCGTGAGCATCAGCCGGATGCAAGGGCTACCGGGAGCCGGCACCACGTCCGCAATCGATCATGCTGTGGATTCGCCCCTTACCCAGGTCCCACGGCCGTTGTCGGGTGGCTCAGGACCTGGCCGCGCGCGGTAGTCCAGGATACAGATGAGACCGACTTCGGGGCAGTATGATCGCCACCGAGCGGCTTGGTGACGCAAGCCAGGCTCACGTTCCACAATTAGGCATGGTCGGCTGGTCTGTGCCGGTATACACCATAACGCCTGGGATATAACCATCGACGATTAGGTCCCAGAGGCTGCTGCTCGAGTCGTTAAACGTCACCACGCCCCCTTGGGTTGTGCATTGAATTGCAACGGCGGTACCATTCGCGAGCCGCCCAGCCCTTGGCGCCTCCAATGACGGCCAGCGAAAAACCGTACGCGTTCCCTCCCCCCGCAACCACCACAACGCCCTGCTTTAATGGCGGGACTGGAGAGCTTGGGGCCGGGGGGTTTGGAGCAGGGGGGGGTTTGGGGTCGGCGGGTTTGGGGCATTGGAGCTACTCGCCGCGACACGTTAACTACCACACGCCGCGAATACAGCTTCAAAAACTACCGATCAGGTTTTTGTGTGACATGAGAGCGCGTGACCGCGCTGGTATGGCGATGAAGTACAGCAATCGTCGGCCGCCACGATCACGATCTACGGCTGGAGTATCAAACGTCTTCGAACTGGACGTGGACGGCGGTGGCGTCACCGCTCGCCTTATGCCGTGTCGCCAATGGTCGCCGCGCAGGTCGGTTGCCTCGACTTCGGCGGACCTCCTCGATCAAGCGCTGAGGAACTCAGCTACTGTCCACACCAGACATTTTACTGGGCCGTCCAGATTGGCGGACTAGCCGAGCGCCTGCGCCACGATCCGGACTGGACGGTTACCGACCTTCACTCCGGGCACAACTTCCTAGCCCACGGCTCCGACGAGCTGCTCACAGTGATCCTCGAACTCGCATAACGACGCCCGGGTCACAAGATGGTTCTACCGAAACGGCCAGTCCGGGATGTTCTCTTAGCATGGGGTGGTGACCGACATGATGCGGGCGGTGGCCTACCGGAGGAACCTGCCTGTCGACGATCCGGACAGCCTGATCGACGTCGAGCTGGCGGTCCCCAAACCGGAGCCACACGATCTGCTCGTGCGGGTCAACGCGGTCTCGGTCAACCCCATCGACATCAAGCAACGGTCCAGCTCCGATCCCGGCGGGACGCTGCGGGTGCTGGGCTTCGACGCGGCCGGGGTGGTCACTGCCACCGGTGCCGACGTGACCCTCTTCGAGGTGGGCGACGAGGTCTTCTACGCCGGGTCCATCGCCCGTCCGGGCAGCAACGCTGAGTACCAGCTCGTCGACGAGCGCATCACCGGCCACAAGCCGACCACACTCAACTTCGCCGAGGCGGCTGCCCTTCCCCTCACCTCAATCACCGCCTGGGAGACCCTCTTCGACCGCTTCAAGGTCGACGCCGACAGCCAGGGGACCCTGGTGGTCATGGCCGGCGCCGGCGGGGTCGGCTCGATGCTCATCCAGCTGGCCCGCCGGCTCACCGAGCTCACCGTGATCGCCACCGCCTCCCGAGCAGAATCCCAACGCTGGGCCCGCGACCTCGGAGCCCACCACGTGATCGACCACCACGCCGGGCTGGCCGAGAAGGTGCTAGCCGTCGCCCCCGACGGCGTCGATCACGTGTTCACGCCGTACTCGACCGGCAACATCGAGGCTTTCGCTCAGATGCTGCGACCCCAGGGCCAAGTCACCGCCATCGACAGCCCACCGGGCCTGGACCTGCTGGCCCTGAAGGCCAAGAGCATCGCCTGGCACTGGGAATCGATGTTCACCCGCCCCCTGCTCCTGCCCGCCGACACGACCCAGCACCAAGCCCTCGAGCAGATCCGAGGCCTCGTCGAGGACGGCTTGATCCGCACGACGATGACCACCCGTCTGGAGCCGATCAACGCCGAGAACCTGCGCCGGGCCCACGCCATGATCGAAAGTGGCGCCACGATCGGCAAAGTCGTGGTGGACGGATTCTGACCCGGTCGATGGCATCGCGGGTCAGATGCACCCCGGGCAAGATTCGCCGCCGCCAGCCCGGGCCAACCGTCCCGGTGAGCTAGCCCACTGTGGCGCTGACTACGGTTTCGGAGACGGGTTCACGTTCCTCGGCCGCGCGGAGTTCCTCGATGCGGTGTGTCAGCTCGGGCCGGCGGGATCGGGCGAGCTGGCTGAGTCCGGCGAGTTCGTGCTCGGCGCGGGCGCGTTGTTCGGCGGCCTGGCCGATGTGCTCGGTCACCGCGTGCCAGTGCGATTCGAGCCGCTCGGCGTCCCGCACGGCGGTGGCCAGCTCGCGTAGGCGGGTGAGGTTGTCCTGGACGGCGATCACCTCGCGGCCCCGGCCGGCTTCGGCGTCGACCCGGAGGCGCTCGGCGGTCTCGCGGTTGCCGCTCAGCTGGGTGGCCCGGTGTTTCTTCGGGTCGCGACCGCGTCGGTGTAGGCCTGAGTGGTGAGGTCGCTGTCCTTGATGCCTAGCTCGCGGAGCACGGAGCGCACGATGTCCAGGGCGGCGTGCACGTCGTCAGGGTCGGCGAGGGTCTCTAGCTCGATGAACGTCTGTCCCGCCAGCTCGGGGACGGTGACCATGGTGGCGAGCAGGTCCCGGCCCTGGGCGGTGAACCGGTAGTTCACGCACCGCTTCTCGAACGCGATGATCTGCTCGACGCCGAGTGCGGTGAGCACGGTGACCAGCATGTCGGCGTTCTCGACAGCCGTCTCGTGCTCAGGTTTCGATCCGCTGGCTTCGTCCACAGCTGGTTGTTTGAAGGTGAGCACCGCGCGGGTCTGGCCGAGGTCGTCGGTGACGGTCCGCACCCGCAGTTCGGTGCCCTGGCGGGTCCAGCGACGATCCGGGTAGTCGAAATAGCGATCGGAGTAGATCGAGTGTTCGCCCACCGCCCGTCGCGACAGTGCCGCGTGGATGCGCTCGGGGTTGCGTGCGAGCGCCTTGAGCTCCGCCTCAACCGCTACCATCGTGTCCTACCACCTGTCGCGCTGTCCGGCGTAGCTCCTCGGTGAACCTGTGGAAGCCCCGGTGCAGCGCGCCATGCGGTGAGCCGGTGAGCCGGTACATCGGTGAGGTGTGTCCCTCGTGGGTCTGGCCGAAGGCGGACACGAACATCGTGCTGTCCAGGGAGATCACCCGCCAGGTGGGCAGCATGGTGTACAGGTGGCAGCACACCGTGCCGGTCTGCTCGTTCAGCTCACGCAGTCGCGTGATCGAGAGGCGAATGCCCGCGGTGAAGCTCTCGAGGCCCTCACCGATCTCGGCGGCCCGCCGCCGCGCGGCCTCGCAGTCGGGATCCAGCAGTAATGCCCGCACCGTTGAGGTGCCCCGCTGCACGCTCGCGCGCAGCAATGAGTCGTTCAGCCCCACGATGCCCAGGGCGCGTACCGCCAGCACGTCGATCCCTCGCGCGGTGGTCGCGAGCCCCCGGATGTCCGTCATCGCTGATGACTGCGACGGATACACCGCGAGGATCTCCGCGCGGCCCGAGGCGCTGAGGTGGTCCAGCCCGGCGGGGTGGCACGGAGCGAGACCGAGCAGCATTCGGGCGTCATCGGGCATGCCAAGCCCGTGGGCGATCCGCTCCAACAGCTCCAGCGTCGTGACCGTGCGGGCGCGGTGAATGATCTCGCTGACCCGACCCTGCAGCAGCCCGGTCGCCACAGCGATGCGGCCCTGGCTGGCTCCGCTGTACTGTTGCGCGGCCCGCAGCAGCGTCGCTATGTCCCGCTCGCGCAGGGCTTGGCGGACTTCGGGCCGCTTCCACGCCCAGTCCGGCAACACGAGGCAGACAGCGGATTCCGTCACCCGCACAGGTTACATCTCACCGTGAGATACCCATCGTGATATGGGGTGCGGATACCGCCGTGCCTGAGTCTCGCTCCTGTGCCAGACAACCCGTTCCAGCCCAGCACCCCGTCGGGGGCACGGGGCATGATCCGCGTCCTCGGCGCGACCTCCCCCGACCCCGGCCCGAGGGGCGCCTCGTGAGTTCCTCCGCGCCCGGTCCCGCCGTGGTCTGGGTGGCCGTGATCGGGCTGTTGTTCCTGGCCGGCGCCTGTCTCGTCGGTGTCTGACTTTTGGCTCACCCAACAGATGAGCGTGTGGTGGGACACGATCCCGCCCCCGTCCGAAGAAGAAAGGCCAACTTATGGCTGATGGCGCGACCGCGCGGGCTTCCCGCGCGAACCGCAGGGCGATCGGCGTCACCTGCGCCCTGCACAAGGGCCCGAGAGGCTTCGCGAACCTGGTGGTCGAGAAGCAGGGTGATGAGATCATTTTCGACCCGCATGTCACTGGGGGGTGTGTGATCATCATCATGGACGAGGCTGCCGCGAGGGCCGTGTTCGGTGTTCTCGGGGAGTGGCTCGGGTGAGCGAGCACCCGGCCGCCATGCCCGGTGTGTGCGAGGCGCACCCGGTGGGCCTCGCCCCGCGCTGGGGCGTGTCCTCGCTGGACTGGCGTTCTCACGCCGTCGATGAGGACGCTGATCACCCTTACGGGGTGTACATCGCCCGCTGCGGGCAGGGACTGTTCATGGGCGCCGCACTGTATGACGAGCCGCCGCCCGGCGGTTGGATGTGCCTGTCCTGCCTGCGCTGGACGGGCCACGACGTCGGCCAGTGCGGGCATCCGGTGCCGGGTGGCCCGGACTGGCACGCCGGTCCGTGCGGTGACTGCGATCCCAGCGCCACCTGATCCCCGGTTCGGCCGCCGGTTGAGCGTTGTCCCCCCGGCTCCCGGCGGCCGGCCGGCCCATCTACACCAACCTGAGGTGACCCACACGATGCCTGCCCACAACCCCTGTCCCGACACCCACGACATGCCTGAGTCGTGCCCAGGATGCGCGGCCACTACCGGTGTGCAGCCGACCCCCGGCACCCCTGCCCAGGTCCAAGCATGGTCATGCGCGGTGTGCGGCATGAACTGGGCGATCACCGTGGTCAACCCACACTTGCGTGCTGCCTACCCCGCTGACCTGGACGCGGCGGTCGAGGAGATCGGGCGGCTGCGCTGGACACTGCGGCAGGTGATCACGCTAGCCGACGACGCACCCACGATCACCGAGCGGCGACTGCGAGACCGACTGCTCACACTGGCCTCGTATGCCCGATGACCAGGCCCCACCAACGTAGGTTCGTGAACCACCCCGGGTCTGCTGGAGGCTCTGTCCTAAGTGGATGATGGAGGGATGGCCCAGTCTAGTAGGCACCCTCGTGAGGTGCGTGAGCGCACGGTGGCGCTGGTGTTGGAAAGCCCATCCGATTATGGGTGGCGGTGGGAAGCGATCGTGTCGATTGCTCCGAAGGTCGGCGTGTCGTTGCGTCGCTGGGTGCGCCAGGCCGAGGCCGATGCAGGCAGCCGGTCGGGTGCGACGAGTGCGGGTCGCGAGCGGGTTCGTGCTCTCAACGTGCGGGTCGGTGCTCACCGCGTGCGGGTTTCGACGATCAGTGGCGGTGTCGAACACCGGTGGGTCAGCTTGAATGGAACCGATGGCCAAATCCGCGCCTGCTCAGGGCTCCATCGCCGAAATCGTCGTGAGCAGATCGCTCATCGTCGATGAGGGGTTGTCGTGCGGAAACGAGGTCTGGTTCCGTTCATGACGGCAGGACAGCGACGATGCGCGTTGCGCTGCCGCATGGCGGCGCGGAATGTATTGATCGACGTTGATGCGTTTGCCGGAACGCCCGTCGAGTTTGCGGCTTCTATTTTCGGCCTCGTCGGTGCTGAGGGGTGCGGTCTGGTCTTCGAAATGCAAGATCAGCCAAAGCTCGAAGCAGGGATTCGATATGGCGAGTCGGATGTTATGGTCACGAGCCGACTGAACGACCTGCTTCAAATTGGGGTGATTCTTGGGCCACTCGACATCGAACACGCACGAGCACTCGTCGACCTCGTCGTCGGTTGCCCGGCCGATCGCCAGTTTCACCAAGGTCTGCGGCACTCCCTGGTGTGGGTCTACCTCGATGTTGACGGAGGTGTTGCTGCGGACGTTCGGGAGCTGTTTGAGACCGTTGATGTAGTCGGGTTCGGAGGCTTTGCCTTCGCAGAAGATGACAACGGTCTTGCGTTCCGGCCTGCTGGCGGTTTTCCGTTTGAGGTTTTTCGCTTGCGCTCTTCGCGGTGTCATCCTGTCAGCCGATCAGGCCGAGAGCGCGAAGCAGGTCGGTCCGGTCCACGTCCGGCAACGCGCCGAACCGGCCGTGCAGGTAAGCTTTTTCCAGGTTCTGGGACTTCCGTACGCGTTCTCCGGCGAACTCGGCCAGCGCTCCGAGTCGGGTCGTGCCATCCTCTGTCTTCTCGGTCAACCAAACCTCGTCGCGGTTGAGATGATTGAGCAGGCTCGTGTCATGCGAAGTGAAGATCAACTGTGCGCCGAGGGGGTTTGTCTCCGGATCGTGGAACAGGCGTATCAACTGCGCGGACAAGGTAGGATGCAGGCTGGCGTCCAACTCGTCGAACAAGAGCAGCGAACCAGCCTTGAGCGCGGCCAGAACGGGGCCGATGAGCCGGTACCAGGTGCGTGTTCCCTCCGACTCGACGTTGAAGTCAAGCGGTACCCGCTCATCGCCGGTTCGGTGTAGAAGGCGCATCGTGCGGAGCATCCGCGTCTGCGTGGAATCAGGACCAGCCCCGAAAATGGCCTCTTGCTCGTCGAACACGACGTTGTCGATCCCGAGATCGGCCATTCGCAGCAAGGCCAGCGCTCGGGTCCGATCCGCTTGGGTGGGCCTGGCCGGGTCCCTCGTGCTCGTCAATGTCGACTGGTCGCGATCGGAGGGTGTCTCGAACCAACGATGAGTCTGAAAATCGCCGCCGACAAAACCGGAACGTCCAAAACCGGAACGTCCAAAACCGGAACGTCGGTTCGGTGGCCACAGTCCGAGCGTCTGAGTGGCGAGCAGGTCACGAGCGAAATCCGAGACAACAGGCTCATTGAACCGTCGCGCGATGGACAGTCCCAGTGCTCGCTCCGTCAGCAGGTCGCGAGTGCCAGAGAGCTTGCCGAGGCCACGTTGGAGCGTGAACTCGATGCCTTCACGTTCGAAGATCCGGCGCCGCTTTTTCTCTGGATAGTGAAACAAGCCCTCGTAGTGAACCGCCCGCGAATCCAGCTCGACAACGTACTCGAACCGCACACCTGAGATGACGGACTCGATGGTGAACTCCGATGGCTTGCTCGGGCCGCCGGCGAACGCGAACGGCTCGATCGGGATCTCGTCGTCCCAGAAGCGCAGCGACTCCCGGACGGCGGTGTGCAGCCAGGTCAGCGCAGCGATGACATTCGTCTTGCCGGAGGCGTTGGGACCGTAGATGGCCGCAACCGGTAGCAGGCTCTCACCCAGATTGGGCGTCGGGCGCGCCTCGGCGCGGTCGCGGTCGACCGCGACCATCGACAACTCGACAGGGTCGCGTATCGAACGAAAGTTCGACACCTCGAACCGGATCAGCACAGCGCATCCCTTCGTGGTGTCTCGGCGGTCAACACAGCCGTGATTTCGACAAGTATGTACGATAACCTACAGTTGTCGACACCTGAGGCGCGAGTCTAACGGCTTCAGTGCTGGCGGCCGACGGTCACGGGCGACGGCACCGTGCCCGTCGCCATTCGGAGCCGAGACGCGGCGACCCACGCGAGGATGGCGGGATGGACGAGTACGACTATGTCGTAGTGGGCGGGGGGTCGGCGGGGTGTGTGGTGGCGGCTCGGCTGTCGGAGGATCCGGCGGTTACGGTGTGCCTGCTTGAGGCCGGTCGTTCCGATGTGGACGACCCAGAGGTCCTGCGGCTAGAGCGGTGGCCGCGGCTGCCCGGTTCGGGCTATGACTGGGACTATCCGGTTGAGCCGCAGGTGGGCGGCAACAGTTTCGTGCGCCACGCTCGGGCCAAGGTGCTCGGTGGCTGCTCGTCGCACAACTCCTGCATCGCGTTCTGGACTCCCCGCGAGGACCTCGACGAGTGGGCGGCGGGTGGATGTACCGGCTGGAGCGCCGACGAGTGCTGGCCGCTCATCGCGCGGTTGGAGAACAACGACGGCCCAGGTGCCCACCACGGTCGTCGGGGCCCGGTGACGCTGCGGCAGATCCCGCCGCGTGACCCGTGCGGCGTCGCGGTGCTGGCGGCCGCTGCCGCGGCCGGCCTGTCCACCGTGCGTTTCAACGAGGGTGCCACGGTCACCGAGGGCGCGGGCTTCTTCCAGCTCAACGCCGACGAGGACAACATCCGCATGTCGTCCTCTCGCGGGTATCTGCACCCGATCATGGGCCGGCGGCGCAACCTGGTCGTGCGCACTGACGCCTGGGTCACGCGGGTGCTGTTCGACGCCGGCAAGAAGGCCACCGGAGTGGAGTACCTGGACTCCAGCACTGTCAGGTACAGCACCGTGCGCGCCCGGCGTGAGGTGGTGTTGTCCGCCGGGGCGATCGGTACGCCCACGCTGCTCATGCTGTCCGGCATCGGCCCGGCCGGGCACCTGCGGGAGGTCGGCGTCGGCGTGCTGGTGGACAACCCCGGCGTCGGGTCCAATCTGGACGACCACGTCGAGGGCCTGGTGATGTGGGACGCGGCACGGCCGATGGTCACCCGCTCGACGCAGTGGTGGGAGATCGGCCTGTTCACCCGGACCGAACCCGGCCTGGACCGCCCTGACCTGATGCTGCACTACGGCTGCGTACCCTTCGACCTGAACACCGTGCGCTGGGGCTACCCGACCACGTCCAACGGGTTCTGCCTGACACCCAACGTCACCCGCGGCCGGTCCCGGGGCACGGTCCGGCTCCGGTCCCGGGACTTCCGGGACCGGGCGAAGGTCGACCCGCGCTACCTCACCGACCCGCACGGCCACGACATCGCCGTGCTGCTCGCCGGGATCACGCTCGCCCGCCGGATCGCCGCGCAGCCGGCGTTGCGGGGCTGGATAGCACGCGAACTGGCACCGGGCCCGGACGCGGTCACCGACGACGAGCTCATCGACTACCTCCGCACGACGCACAACACCGTCTACCATCTCGCGGGCACGGCCAGGATGGGTGCCGTGAACGACCCGGCGGCCGTGCTCGACCCTCGGCTGCGGGTCAAGGGCGTGACCGGGCTGCGGGTCGCCGACGCCTCCATCATGCCTTTCCTGCCGGCGGTCAACCCGAACATCACCATCATGATGATCGGGGAGAAGGCCAGTGACCTGCTCACCGAGGACGCGGGTCAGCGCTGGGCCTGAAGTGCCGCGACGAGGCGGTCCACCGCGCTGCCCAGGCCCCAGGTGCGCCGCAGCGCGGTGAGCGCGGCGGGGTCTGCGGGTGCCGAGGGCAGCGTGTCGTCGCGGTCCTGGCGTACCGGGGCGTCGGTAGCCAGTCGCACCACGGTGGGCGCCAGCTCCAGATAGTCCCGGGAGGCCGCCAGCTTGGCCCGCGCCCCCGGGGCGAGTGCGGACCGGGGATCGTCGAGCGCGGCAAGCAGACCCTCCACCGAGCCGAACCGGCTGATCAGCATGGCTGCGGTCTTCTCGCCGATTCCGGGCACTCCGGGCAACCCGTCGGACGGGTCACCGCGCAGCGCGGCGAGGTCCGCGTAGCCGGGCCCGGCGCTGGTTTCCGACAGCCCGTACCGGCTCGCGAGCTCGGCGGGGCCGATCACTTCCGCCTTGGCCAGCCCCCGGCCGATGTAGACCACCCGCACCGGGGTCGGCTCGGTGCGCACCACCTGGAACAGGTCCCGGTCGCCGCTGACCACCTCGACCGGGTCGCGGCGCTCGGCGGCGGCCAGCGCGCCGATCACGTCATCGGCCTCGTACCCCACCGCGCCCGCGGTGGCCAAGCCGGCGGCGGCCAGCAGTTCGAGGATCACCGGGACCTGCGGGCTCAGCGTGTCTGGCATGTCCTCGGCATCGGGAGCACCGGGGCCGGTCCGCTCCGTGACCCGGTGCGCCTTGTAGGAGGGGATCGCGGTGACCCGGAAGGCCGGTCGCCAGTCCAGGTCCAGGCAGGCGACCAGGCGGGACGGGCGGCGCAGCTCGACCAGCCGGGCGAGCATGTCGGTGAAGCCCCGCACCGCGTTCACCGGGGTGCCGTCCGGGGCGGTGATCGACTCCGGGACCCCGTAGTAGGCCCGGAAATACAGACTCGCGGCGTCGATCAGCAGCAGGGGCGCGTCCATGAGGGCGGAGCCTGCCAGCTCCCGTTCCCGGCTCTAGGCTTGCGGTGTGCCCGGCTTACTTGACACCCTCACCTCCCGCCTGCTCCGAGCCCGCGACGCCACCCGGGCGGCGGGCTTGGACGCCCTGCTCGTCACGCCGGGACCGGACCTGCGCTACCTGCTGGGGGTGGCCGGCGAGTCGCACGAGCGGCTGACCTGCCTGGTGTTGCCCGCTGACGGTGACCCGGCGCTGGTGGTCCCGGCCCTGGAACGGCCGGGGCTGGATGGCACGCCGGTGCTCGAACTCGGCCTGGAGATAGCCGACTGGACCGACGGTGCCGATCCGTACGCGCTGGTGGCCCGACTGGTGGGCACCTCCGGGTCGCCACCGGTCCGGGTTGCGGTGGGGGACGCGATGCCGGCGGCGCACGTGCTGGCGCTGCGCGACGCGCTGCCCGGCTGCGCGCAGGCGTTAGCGTCGACGGTGCTGGCGCCGCTGCGGATCCGCAAGGACAGCGCCGAGATCGCCGCGCTGGTCACCGCGGGCCAGGCCATCGACCGGGTGCACGCCCGGATGGGGGAGTGGCTGCGGGTTGGGCGCACCGAGGCGCAGGTTGGTGCCGATGTGGCCGCCGCGATCGTCGCGGAGGGGCACACCGCGGCGGCTTTCGTCATCGTCGGGTCCGGTCCGCACGGGGCGAGCCCGCACCACGACGTCTCCGACCGGGTCGTGCGGCCCGGGGACGTGGTGGTGGTCGACATTGGCGGGCCGACTCCGGAAGGTTACTTCTCCGACTGCACCCGCACCTACAGTCTGGGCGAGCCGGCCGAGCCTGACGTCGCCGAGTGCTACGCGGTGCTGCAAGCCGCGCAGGACGCCGCGGTGGCGGCGGTCGCACCGGGGACGACCGCGCAGCGGGTCGACGCCGCCGCCCGGGGCCCGATCACCGCCGCCGGTCTCGGCGAGCGGTTCATTCACCGAACTGGGCACGGGATCGGGCTTGAGGTGCATGAGCGGCCCTACATCGTGGCCGGCAATGACTTGGTGCTTGAAGCGGGGATGGCGTTCAGCATCGAGCCGGGTATCTACCTGCCAGGCCGCTGGGGCGCGCGTATCGAGGACATCGTGGTCGTCAACGACAGCGGCGCGACGCGGCTCAACCACCGCCCGCGTGAGCTCGCGGTATTGCCGGTATGACCAGCAACATGATGTTAACGTCTATTCCCGATTAGTCACATGCGTTCAACGTTGGCGTAACAACCCGCTCGCTAGGCTGGAAGGGGTCAGCGTGGGGGCATCTGGTTGCGGCGCCGTGTCCAGGTTCGCGCTCTCACGAGTGTTTGATTGCCGCCTGAGAGGGATAGAGATCATGACTGTTGGCAGCCAGACTGGGGACACTCTTGAGTTTGAGGCGTACGATCAGCTGGTAACACCACAATTCGCTCCGCTCGCCGAGTTCGCTGGGTTTCGCGGATACGAGGCGGTGGCCGTTCAAGAGACCGGTAGGGGAATCTCGGCACTGATCGACCGCATCCCAGGGATGATATCTGGTTACCTGGAAACGCGTCCGGAATCCGCGCCATTGATGGGGGGATCGGACCTACCGATCAGCGAGCCACTGATAAAAGAGTGGCTGGATAGGACGATTTCCGGGCCGTTTGACGGCGAGCTGGCCCGCTTCGTGCGAGAGATCAGTCATGTCGGGGGAAAGGAAGTGACCTTTCCGGGAGTGCGGGTACCGCTTCCGCCCCAACTCGTGTTGGCGCTCACCGCCTGGTTGCAGGGCCAGATCCTGGCGGCCATGGGCGAGAACTTCAACGTCGCCACGGTCTCTGCCGCCGGGGCGGCCTGGATGAACCAGTTCATGCTGCAGCTCGGGATCATCCTCGAACCTGTTCTGGCGGAACCGGACGCCCCCCTGGGCCGCCATGAAGCCGCCGAGTTCCATCCTTACGCGGAGTTCGCTGGTCTCGGTGCCAAGGAGATGTTGATCATGCGCAAGACCGGCCCGCTACTGGGGCCAGCGGCGGGGGGCGTGGTCACTCTCGCCTATGATTACCTGCTTTCCCGCCCAGAGTCGGCCGGATATTTCCAGGACGCCTCGCATCTCGCCGCGCGTAAGATGACACTCAAGGGGTGGTGGTCCAAGACCACCACGACGCCCATGGACGGCGATTTCCACAAGTACATGTCCAAAGTGGCCGACGCCCACGTCAAGGGCGGTGGGACGCATCCGCACGTGGTTATCCCGGCTGATCTGACCATTGCCCTCATGGGGTGGGTTGAGATGAGAGTCATGACGGCGTTGAACACCATCGCTCCGGGAGCCGACGGTGAGTACATTTTCGGGAAGTTTCCCGAGCCGGCGGAGATCGCGACAGTGGGTCAGGCCTGGATGCGGATGCTGACCCTGCAGCTCGGGATCCTGCTCAAGCCCTACCTCGCGTCGCCCGCTTGACGACGTCCCTCGCCCGGCCCGGCGTTCACGTCAAGGCCGACGTGGACGCCGATCTGCCGCGCAGCCAGCCGTACCAGCGCTCGACACCGTCGCCGGTGGTGGCCGACAGCTGCAGCACCTCCACGCCCGGGTTCGCCCGCCGGGCTCCCTCCAGGAAAGCGGCGACGTCGAAATCGACGTAGGGCAGCAGATCGGTCTTGTTCAGTAGCACCAGGTCAGCGGCGCGGAACATCTGCGGGTATTTGCGCGGCTTCTCGGCGCCCTCGGTCACCGAGGTGATGACCACCCGGGCCTGCTCGCCGAGGTCGAACAACGCCGGGCACACGAGGTTGCCGACGTTCTCGATCAGCACCACGGAGCTCTCCGGCGGGTCCAGCGTCCGCAGCCCACCGGCCAGCATCTGGGCGTCGAGATGGCAGCCAGACCCGGTGTTGATCTGCACCGCCGGCGCGCCGGTGGCCCGGATCCGGTCGGCGTCGAGCACCGTCTCCTGATCCCCCTCAACAACCGACATCGGCAGCTCGGCGCCCAGTTCTCGGATGGTGCGCTCGAGCAGGGTGGTCTTACCGGCCCCGGGTGAGCTCATCAGGTTCACCGCGAGGATGCCGTGCTCGGCGAACCACTTGCGGTTGAGCTCGGCGAGCGCGTCATTGCGAGCCAGCACCGCCTGCTCGAGGGTGACAGTTCGGGTCTCGGCGTGGCTGTGCTCATGACCATGCTCATGGCCGTGATCGTGGTCGTGGGGTTCGAGGAAGGTGGCGCCGGAGCAGCCACACGTCGCGCACATCAGGCCAGTACCTCAACTTCCCGGATTTTCAGTTCTTCTCCCGCGAGGAGCTCCCGGTTCGCGCTGCCGCAGGCACACAGCACGAGCAGGTCAGCCAGCGCGAACTCGGCGCCGCAGTCCCGGCAGCGGGCCTTCCCCGTGGGTTGGACGATCTCCAACGACGCCCCCTCGAGCGTGGTGCCCTCAGTCACAAGATCGAAACAGAACCGGACCGAATCGACCGCCACGCCGGACAGCATGCCGATCTCCAGGCAGATCCGCCGCACTGGCGCATCGCCCATCCGATCGCGTACCGCCTGGACAACGCTGTGGGTGATCTGCATCTCATGCAAAAAACGCCCTCCTCGGCTCGGCACCAGTGCAGTCCCCCGCAGGGATCTTGTCAAGGGCGAGACAATCATCCGGTGCAGCAATCCATCCGAGTCGAGGTGCGGGTCGAGGGTGTCGTGCAGGGGGTGGGGTTCCGGCCCTACGTCCACGGTCTGGCGCGCCGGCTGGGCCTGTCCGGCCAAGTCGGCAACGACACCGCCGGGGTGATCATGGAGGTCGAGGGAACCGAGCAGGTAATCGGTGAGTTCCTCACGGCGCTGCCGGCGCAGGCCCCCCCGCTGGCCGTCATCGAGCGGGTGCGGACCAGTCCGCTGGTGCCCACCGGGGAGCCAGGGTTTCACATCATGTCCAGCAACGCCGCCGGCCGGCGGGACACCTTGGTCTCAGCCGACAGCGCGACCTGCGCGGACTGCCTTCGCGAGCTGGCCGATCCCACCGACCGCCGCGTCGACTACCCGTTCATCAACTGCACCAACTGCGGGCCGAGATTCACCATCGTGCGCGACGTGCCCTATGACCGGCCGTTCACCACGATGGCGCCGTTCGACATGTGCCCCGCCTGCGCCGGGGAGTACCACGATCCCGCCGACCGGCGTTTTCACGCCCAGCCCGTGTGCTGCCCGGCGTGCGGGCCCCGGCTGCGGCTGCTCGACGCCGAGGGCGACGACCTGCCCGGAGAGCCGCTGGCCGCCGCCGCGGCGCTGCTGACCAGCGGGGCGGTGCTGGCGATCAAGGGGCTCGGTGG
>JBOHFY010000314.1:0-2952 GCA_050699895.1 Pseudonocardiaceae bacterium | reverse complement strand
GGGTGCACCGGCTCGACTTCATCGAGTCGACATCCCGGTCGCACATGGCCGCCAGCGAGCTGATGGTCTCCATGATCAGCGAACTGTTCGCTGTCTGGGACCAACAACCCGCCCGCGGGCACGGGGGCACCGCAGACGTCGTCGCGCACGCACGTGATCAGGAGCGGCCGGTACGGATCATCTGGCCAGATGGCGCAACCCGCGACTGAGCGGATCACCAGCTCGGCTACCGAGTTCGCTTCGAGGAGTCCGTAACATGTCGACTTTCCAGCGGCAGCGAGCAAGAGAAGTTGGAGATAGACATGAATCAGCCAGTTCTTGTGCTCTGGCGCCGGTGTTACGATCAGCGCGACCACATCCTCGATCTCACCCACCAGATCGTTGTCGGCGATCGACACGAGTTGGTCTACCGGTATGATTCCACAACCTGAACCTGCCGATCTCACGATCCAGCGGATATCCTCCCGGATCGTGTACCACAACCAGTGGATGCAACTCCGTGAAGATGTGATCCGACGCGCAGACGGGTCTCAGGGTATCTACTCGTATGTCGAAAAGCCGGATTTTGCGCTCATCATTCCGGTCGAGCGTGACGGGTTCCACCTGGTTGAGCAGTACCGTTATCCGGTTTCCCACCGGTCGTGGGAGTTCCCGCAGGGTACCCTGCCTAACAGGGAGGACGGGGACCCAGTGGCACTCGCCCGGAGAGAGCTGGCCGAGGAGACGGGACTCCGAGCGGGACGCCTCCGCCGTCTCGGCCGCCTTTATCCCGCTAAGGGCATGAGCAGTCAAGCTTGCGCCGTATTCGTGGCCGACCAACTTGAGGCAGGTGAACACTCGCGGGAACACGAGGAGCAGGATATGCGGCAGCGCTGGTTCTCCCGGGGCGAGCTAGAGGATATGATCCGCGGCGGTATCGTCACCGACGGTTCGACGATCGCCGCGTTCATGCTTTACCTTCTTCCTGACAGGAACCGCACATCAACGTAACACTTCCGGCCACGCTACTGCCCTGTTTCTCGACCACCAGGTTCGCGAAGCCCCTCGGCCCCTTGCCCAGGGCGCAGGTAACACCGATCGCCCTGCGGTTCACGCGGGAAGCCCGCGCAGTCGCCATCAGCCATGGGTTGGCCTCCATTTCTCTCGGGCAGAGGCGGGATCGTGTCCCGCCTCTCGTCAACATAAGGACCCGAACCACGCTCGACAGGTACGGTTCGTACCACCAATCGGACTAGTGAGATCTCTGCCCTGGACGTCGAAGATCTGGATGCCTGCGCCCGTCGCTCCTCGTTGCTGGCCCAAGGGCTGTGGAGTGGAGTGCGTGTACCGGTGGATCGGGTACAGCCCCCGGCTAGAGGCCTCGATCACCATGCTGGCCCGGCTCGGTCACGCCCAGGCCCAGGTTCTGCTCGATCGCTACACTAAACTCGCGGTCCGGCTGGGACCTGCGCCAACTCCGACACGCCATCGCCGCCCACTGGAAATAATCATGGCCCAGGGCTGCGGTGGCGGGAGTTTCCCGCAGTCACGATGCGGTACGTCAAAGCTCGGCGGGGCGGCCCCTCGGGTGGCTGGCGGGAGGAGACCTGATGAGACCTGACATGAGTTTCGGTGCTCGGGTGCGCTACCACCGCGAACGCGCCGGCAAGACTCGCGCCGTCCTGGGCGGGCTGCTCGGGCGCAGTGAGGAATGGGTCAAGGCCGTCGAGACCGACCGGCTGCTCACCCCCCGGTTGCCGATGCTGCTGCGACTGGCCGATGTCTTGGGCATCACCGACCTCGCCCAGCTGACCGGTGACCAGTCCATCCCCGTCGCCTCGATCAGCAAGGGCACGCACGACGCGATGGGCGCCGTGGCCACCGCTATGATCAACGCTGTCCGCGTCCCGGCGGCCGAGCAACCGTCGGTTGGTGCGCTCACCGCGCGGGTTGACCAAGCGTGGAGCGGTGGCATCGCTCTGAGGTGCACCGCACCGCGGTGGCCACCGTTCTGCCCGACCTGCTCACCACCGCCCACGCCGCCACCCGCGCCCTGACCGGCGACCAACGCCGGGCCGCGCTGGTCGAGCAGGCCCGCGTCTATCACCTGGCCCAGCTGTTCTTCGCCTTCCAGCCCGCCAGACAACTCGTGTGGTTGGCCGCGGACCGGGCCATGACCGCCGCGACCGACGCCGAGGACCCCGCTGCTCTCGCCGTCGCGGCCTGGTACTACGCCCACGTCTACCGCTGCTCGGCACAACTCGACGCCGCCGAGGACGTCCTTGCCCACGCGGCCATCCTGCTCGACTCCCACGCCGGCGGCGAGCAGTTGGCCCGGTGGGGTCAACTGCAAATCGGCCTGGCGTTGACCCACGCCAAAGCCGGCCGCTCTGGCCACGCCTGGCGCCACCTCGACCTCGCTGGCGAGGCCGCCGACCGGTACGGCGGCACTCACCCTTGGCTGATGTTCGGCCGGCCGGCCGTCGACGCCTACGCTGTGACCATCGACACCGACCTGTTCCGGCTCGGTGAGGCCACCCGCCGCGTTGAGCGCTACGACCCGGCCGCGTTGCCCTCCCGGACTCGCCGCGCGGTTTACCTCATCGACGCCGCCCGCGTCCACAGCCTCCGCAAGAACAACCTCGCTGTCGTCCACCTACTCGGCAACGCCCTGCGCGAGGCCGCTGACACCGTCCGGTACAACACTTTCGCGTGCGCCGCCGCGCTGGAACTGGCCGAACACGGTGGTGCGGTCCGTGCCGACGCTCGCCAACTCGCCGCCGCCATCGGCCTGACCAGCTGACCGGGCAGCTACACCGAGCGGACGAACCTGCGCTGGTGAGCTAGGCGGCGCTGCGCTAGTGCTGCCCGCCGCCGTGTGCGCTCAGTTCGGTGATCACATGGTCGGGGTGGTCGAGCCAGACCCACTGCCGCGCTTGGCCGGTGGCGGTGACGCCGAAGCGGTCGCGGTCG
>JBOHFY010000313.1:0-12287 GCA_050699895.1 Pseudonocardiaceae bacterium | reverse complement strand
TCCCGATCGCGGCCCGTTATGCCGACGAGTGGAATGTGTGGGCAACGGTGGAGACTTTCGCGCGCAAAGCCAGGATCCTCGAGCACGCCTGCGAGCGAGCCGGCCGCGACCCCCGCGAGCTACGTCGATCCACGCAGGCGTTGCTGGAGCCGCACGCCGCAGGGCTGCCACGGCGGCCTTTCCTGAGCCGGCTCCCGGTCGTGGCGGGCACCGTGGAGCAGCTACGCGACACACTCGGCCGCTACGCGGCGGCTGGCGTGGACGAGTTCATCGTGCCGAGCTTCTCTTTACAGTCCCCTGAGGAGACGATCGCACTCATCGATGCCCTGACCAGCGAGGTGCTCCCGGCGCTGCGCTGAGCCTACTGATGCCTACTGATCGAAGGGGGTTGCCAGCAGGCGGTCGTAGACCATTTCGTGCACCCAGCGGGTGGCCGTGGTCGGGGGGGTGGCCGCGACTGGGTGGGAGCGCCCGACGTGCACGACATCGACGGCCTCAGGGTCGGCGTCGTGTGGCCCTGCGGCGGCCAGCACGGTAGGGCCGTAATACTCGGCCTGGCGCAGGCACTCCACGTTCCGAGCGATATGCGCGGGTAGCAGCAGGGCGGTACGGCACAGCCCGGCGAACGGCGCGGCACTGGTGAGCCCGGTCCGCCAATGCCGCGCCGACGCGATGATGCCGCTCAGCCGCACCGCGGGTGCTGGCGCACGATGCCGCATCTCAGGCCAGTCCCAGGTGGATACCGATACCCGGTCGGTCACGGGGCCCCAGCCCGAGCTGATCCGGCGCTCATGCACGTCGCCGAGCAGAGTGGCGACGGCCACCACCCGGCGGCCGAGCAGCACCATCGGGGGCAGGACCACGCCACGCCAACTGAGCGCGTCGGCAGCGGCGCGTGCCAAGTGGTCCGGCGCGGACAGGACCTCGGCGGAGTCGAGCGCCCAGGACTGCGGACGGAGCGCGGTCCCGAGGGCCTCGGCCAGCGATTTGGGTGCCACGGGGGACGGTCTCCCATCGGTGGAATGCGGATTATCGGAATGCGCGGATTGCCGGAATGCAGAGTCATGCTTCGTGAGCCAAGCCGCCGTAGCCAGCCTGGTGGTGGCAGCGGCGCGTGAGACAAGAACTACCAGGCGCTTGCCACTCGATGGCGCAGGCGCGGCCGCCGCGGCGTCCGGCGGCGGTTCCCCCGCGCTGACTGGTCTGGCACGTTCGGCTCGTCACGAGCCAGACCCCCGCGACCGGCGGTAGCTCAGTCCGTCCAGCGGCGGATGAAAGGCCACGACAACGTGACGATCAGTGCGGCTACTGCGCACGGTCCGTACCCGGCGACTAGGTAGTCGCGGGCACCGTGAGCGGCCAGCATACCGCCACCGCTAGGTCATCGTTTTTGTCGCTCAGTAACCGCGCGGGTGTGGGCACTGCGTAGTCGGCACCGACGTGCGTACGTAGTCACTCATCAGCCCCTTGGTGTAGTGCGAAAGCTGCCGTTTCGTAGCGATTGAGCAGGGGGCTGCCGACACACCGGCACTCATCGCCTCGCTGCTGGCCCCCACTGCCTACGCTCATCCTAGAAGGGGCTTTTACCAGCGACGATAGTGATCGGATGGTGGCTGGGCAAGCCCGGTGCGACGTCGAGCGGTAGGTAGCTAGACCCTGGTGTCCGCCGTAATCATCATGACTGGCTAGGTACTCCAAAAATCGGCGTTGCGGCTACGTGATGATGCGGAAAAGTTTAGGGGCGAATGGGTGTTGTCAGGTGACCTTCTTTTAGCCATGGTAGTAATTACCGAATCGGCAAGGGGTCGATGAGGTGGTTTGTTCCCGGCCCCGCTGGGGGGCTACTGATGAGGAGGATTTCATGTCTGACGCAGTGAGCTGTGTTGAGATCGAGGGCCAGCGTGTGGAGCTGCTGCCGGCTCGTACCGTCATGTCCCTGTTCACCGCTGGCGGCGGTGGTGGCACCCACAACGAGGGTGGTAACGGTGGTGGCGCGAAGGGCGGCCTCGGCGTTATCGTTAGCGTTCTCCCCATCACGGTGCTTGGTGACCAGACCAACAGTGCGGGTGACGCTTTCGGTGGCCGCGGCGGCAATGCTGGCTGAGCCAACGATTGGGTTGAGCCGGGTCAACGCCTGGGATGCCGTTTGCTAGGGAACGGCATCTGCGTGACCGGCGGTAGCGCTGATGGCGGCGCTGAGGCAGCCGACTGCGGTTAAGTCGAGCAGCGCCGCCGCGCGATCGGGTGATCGGGTGCGGTGTCGTCGGCAACGGAGGGGTGGCCAGAATCTGGCCACCCCTCCGTTTGTTTTTCTGGGCGGCCAAAAAATCGGTGCCATAACTAGGTAGTGTCGGTGGAAGTTAGGTGGCGAATGAATGTTGTCAGGCGGCCGCCTTATGGTCATGATAGTAATTACCGAATCGGCGAGGGGTCGATGAGGTGGTTTGTTCCCGGCCCCGCTGGGGGGCTACTGATGAGGAGGGTTTCATGTCTGACGCATTGAGCTGTGTTGAGATTGAGGGCCAGCACGTGGAGCTGCTGCCGGCGCGTACCGTCATGTCCCTGTTCACCGCTGGTGGCGGCCACAACGAGGGTGGCAAGGGGGGCGGCGCGAAGGGCGGCCTCGGGGTTGTCGTTAGCGTTCTCCCCATTACGCTGCTTGGTGACCAGACCAACAGTGCGGGTAACGCTGTCGGTGGCCGCGGCGGCAATGCTGGCTGAGCCAACGATTGGGTTGAGCCGGGTGAACGCCTGGGGTGCCGTTTGCTAGGGAACGGCATCTGCGTGACTGGCGGTGGCACTGAGGCAGCCGACCGCGGTTAAGTCGAGCAGCGCCGCCGCGCGATCGGATGATCGGGTGCGGTGTCGTCGGCAATGGAGGGGTGGCCAGAAAATGGCCACCCCTCCATTTTTTTGGGCGGTCAAAAACGGCGTCGTAGCTAGGTGGCGCGGGTGGAAGTTAGGTGGTGAATGGGTGTTGCCAGGCGGCCGTCTTATGGTCATGATAGTAATTACCGAATCGGCGAGGGGTCGATGAGGTGGTTTGTTCCCGGCCCCAACGGGGGGCTACTGATGAGGAGGATTTCATGTCTGATGTATTGAGCTGTGTCGAGATCGCGGGCCAGCACGTGGAGCTGCTGCCGGCGCGTACCGTCATGTCCCTGTTCACCGCTGGTGGCGGCCACAACGAGGGTGGCAACGGTGGCGGCGCGAAGGGCGGCCTCGGGGTTGTCGTTAGCGCTATCCCCGTCACGGTGCTTGGTGACCAGACCAACAGTGCGGGTAACGCTATCGGTGGCCCCGGCGGCCATGCTGGCTGAGCCAGCGATTGCGTTGAGCCGGGTGAACGCCTGGGGTGCCGTTTGCTAGGGAACGGCATCTGCGTGACCGGCGGTAGCGCTGATGGCGGCGCTGAGGCAGCCGACCGCGGTTAAGTCGAGCAGCGCCGCCGCGCGATCGGGTGATCGGGTGCGGTGTCGTCGGCAACGGAGGGGTGGCCAGAGAATGGCCACCCCTCCGTCATGTCCTGGGTCGAACGCGACACCGCCCCGCTGCCTGGTTGAGCGCGCCGGGTCTGCGCACAGCGGGCCGAAGCCAACCCGAAGCCAACGCAGACAACGTGGCCATCGGCGGCCATTGGCGCCAGACATCCGCTCACGCGATGGTGGCTTGCCAGCGTCCACGTCTGAGGTGGGTGGTTCCGTCCGGGGTGACGGTGGCGTGGGCGCCGTAAACGGGTAGTGATCCGTCTCGAAGCCAGGTGGTGCGGATGTTGTCGAGGAGGTCCCACAGCCGGCGTGGCCCGCCTTGGTGGACGATCGGCGGGTCATCGCCTCGTGAGGTTGCCCTGGCCCATGAGCCGTCTGAGTGGAGCATGAACGCTATCCGGGTGCTGTCGTCGCCGGTGCCGTGGCTTTCGTAATGATGCTCAATGCCGGGGTGCAGGATTCCGAGGGTTGACCAGAGTTCCCATGCCTCGACAACGTTGGTGACGGGGTAGCGGCCAGTGCGGACGTGGTCTCCGTTGGCGTCTCGGATCTCGTCCAGCATCGAGTGCAGGTCGGGTGGGTAGTCCGGGCCGGTGCGGGTGTGCATGAAGCCGGCCCGGTCCCATTCGATGCGGCCGGTGGCTCCGCCGTCGTCGGTTTTGTCCGCAGTGAGGATCAGCGCGGTTCCCGTGATGGTGGTGACCAGGCGGCCACCGGGCCGCAGTGCTGGTAGCCAGCTCGCGGGGATCGGCCGCACGGAGACGGTGGCGACGATCCGGTCGTAGGTGCCAGGTAGTGGCCCGGTCGCGTCGCAGGTCACGACGTGCGGCCGCAGGCCAATGCCCTTGAGGCGTTCGCTGGCGGCCTTGGTGAGGTAGGAGTCGACGTCGATGCTGGTGACGCGGGAGTCGCCGAGGCGGGTGGCCAGGACCGCGGCGCCGTAGCCGGAACCGGTGCCGACGTCCAGCACGTCCATGCCGTCATCGATCATCGCGTGCCGCAGCATCTGGATGGTCACGGCCGGGCAGGGTGGCTGAGGAGGTCGGCATGCCCGACGGCCGGGCGCTGGGATCGGCGTGGTCGGCGTGCAGGGGGCCGACCTGGGTAACAAGGCTGAGGTCGCGGTAGGCGGCGTTAAGCCAGGCGGCCTGGTCGGCAAGGCCCTCGGCCAGGGTGAAGGTATCGGTGCCGTAGCCGGAACCGGGGCTGGCCCACTTCCACCAGCGCGGGACGAACACGTGCCGGGGAACGGCCGCGATGATCGGCCGCCAGCGCGAGGTGAGGTGGGTGACCTGCTCGGCGAGCTGCTGTGCATGGGGTTGCCAGCTCACCCGGCCATCCTCGGCTTCCTGGACGGGTCACAGTCGCTCGAGTCGGCTGGTGTGCAGGCCAGGATGTCGCGCCAACGCGGCCCGTCCAGCCGGGCGGGCGCGGTCGGTGTTGATGTCGGTGACGCCCAGGGCCAGCAGCTCACCACGGGCGGCGTCGATGTCCTGGCCGTCCAGCACGTGGACGATCCCGGCTCGGATCGTGATTCCGCGGTGGACCGCCTCGGCGATGTTCGCCCGGGTGCGGTAGTAGCTGCGTCGAGAGCCGGTGATCTCGGCGTGCTCGTCGGGGTTCGCCGAGTACCACGAGGTACCTAGCGACACCCCGGAAAGGCTGAACAACTCCCAGAGTTGCGGGGTGATGTGCACCAGGTTGGTGTAGACGTCGGCGTTCAGACCGACGTCAAGCGCGTAGCGGACCAGCCTGGGCAGGTCCGGGTGCACCGTGGGTTCGCCACCGATGAACTGGACGGTCGTTATTCCGGTGGTCTTGGCACCGTCGATGACCCGCTCCCAGTCAGGGGCGGTCATGGGGCTGTGGTCACCGTGCGGTGAGGATTCCGCATAACAGTGTGCACAGCGCAAGCTGCACTTGCCGGTGATCTCCAGTTCGAGGAAGGTGACCCCGGTCATCTGCCCTCACACCTCCGGGTGCCCGAGATGTCATTAGACCACGGCATCCGGTTGTCCAGAAGGGTTCGCCTTAAGGTGCGCTCGCGGGCACCAGAGTGGGCGAGGGGGGACTTGAACCCCCACGTCCTTGCGGACACACGGACCTGAACCGTGCGCGTCTGCCATTCCGCCACTCCCGCTCTCGCCCTCGCGCTGTCGGTGCTGTGGGCCGGCCCGGCCGCCGGGAGCTGATGCCGGGGAACAACGGCTCGACCGGCGGCCGACCGGGGCTTCACCTCGCCGTGAGGACGGTGCGGGTTGGCGGCGGCCCGCGCCGCGCGAGCGGCGCCGGGGGACACCAGGTGCAGGATCGCCGTCGCCATCCGGGCGGCCTGCTCCTCGGTGAGCCGCACGGCGCCCTCATCCAGGTTGTGGATCATCCACGTGCCACCGGCCTCGCGGATCGCCAGCAGCGTGCAGGCGGTGTCGTCATCGCTGCGGGTACCGGGGACCGACACCTGCACGGGGTACCGGGGTTGGTCGGTCACGCGGGGGTGTCCTTTCCCTCGGTGGGGTGGGCCGGCACGGCCGCCGGGAGCGGTGACGGGGGCAGGGCTCAACCGGCGGCCGGGTTTCACTCGTCTCGCGGTCCCGGGGTGTCGGAGTCCGCGAGGAAGATCAAGCGGCAGGGCTCACCGGTCAGGCCCGGTAGTGGCCGCTCGTGCCGGGTGAGGCCCGTGATCATCACGGCGCCGCACCGGGCCGTGAGGACACCGTCGGGGTGGTCACCCTCGGGCAGGAGCAGGTGCGTGCGGTGGTCCAGCGGGGACCGCGCCCAGCGCCCCGGGTGGCCCCTCGCCGGGGGCGGCTCCGTCACCTCGCCGGTGTCCCCCCGCTCGGTGCAGCGCAGGCAGATCGAGCCGCCGGGTGGCGGCTCGTCGTACAGGGTGGCGTTCCGGAACAGGAGTTGCCCGCAGTGGGCGACGTACACCGCGTCGGGGTGCTCGGTGTGCTCGTCGACGGCGTGGGTGTGGTAGTCCAGTGAGGACACGCCCCAGCGCGGTGGGCGGCTCACCGGGCACCTCGTCCGCGACGGAGGGTGTCGCACCCCACGCAGATCTGGTCACGATCCTGCGGGTACGCGGGCAGGCTGACCCGACCGTAGGGCAGCGGGCGTGGTGCGAATCTCACCCCGCACGCTGCGGCGACCGTGCTGTCGGGGCCCAGCTCGCCGTGGTGGGTGTCGCGATCACTCATGGACCGCAGATACCAGGTCACCGTCTGCCTCCCAGGGTCGTCTCGGCCACCGGGGCCTCGGTCGGCACCTCCACCAGGTCGTGCCGGGCGCGCAGCTCGTCCCCGGTGGCGTGGTGGCGGCCCTCAGTGTCGGGGGCGGGGCGCCGGCGGGGCACCACCCGCACGCGCCGGGCCCGGCCGGCGTAGGCGCGCTCGTGTTCCCCGCGGCGCACCAGCTCCGCCACAGTCACCTCCACGACCCCACCCAGCCGAGGCCGCCACCAACTCAACCGGGCGCGGCGATGCCGACCCGCTCGCCGCTGCCGTGGGGAGGTCAGCATCGCTGAAGCCCTGAGCGCAGTGCCTCGGCGAGCACTCGCCGCAGGCGCATCGCCTGCTCAGCTCGTCGTCTCGGCATTGGGGCCATATCGCCAAGCCAAGCTGCTGCGTGCGGGCACACACCAGCCTGCCAATGCCGCACTGTTGTTGCACGGCTGCTGTAGCGTCCGGATGACCAGCATTGTTGGTATGATCAGCCTCCCGCGTAACCACTCCTGTCGAGAGGCTGCACGCCGTGACGCGCCCTAAGCGTGTGCTTCTGGTGAGAGCTCGGAAGGCTGCCGGCTTCACCCAGGAGAAGCTGGCCTACCGGCTCCGTGTTGACCGCTCCACCATCGGTCGTTGGGAGAGCGGCGAGACCGAACCGCTGCCGGGGCTGCAACCCAAGCTGGCCGACCTGCTGGGTGTCACGCGAGAGAGGCTGAGTGAGCTGCTCGCGGTCGAAACGGAGACAGATTCCTACGCCGCCGAGGTAGGTGGACGACTTGACGTCGACGAGCGACGCCATCTGGCCGCCGCATTGGCGGATGCTCGTCGTTACCTGGACCACTCGGTGGTGACCTACTTTCGTCGTCAACTCGACACCTGCGAGAACGATGACGGTGCTTACGGTCCGACCAAGACACTGCCGGTCACGCTCGGCATCCTTGGCGCTATCGGTCAATGCGCTCGTGAAGTACGGCTCGATGTCCTGCCGCAACTACTATCCGTTGGAGCGCGTGGTGCTGAGTTCGCAGGCTGGCTGTACCGTGACGTACACAATCCCGAGCGTGCGGAATTTTGGTATAGTCGAGCCACCGAGTGGGCGCAGGAGGCCGGCGACACAGCTGCACAGGGCTACATCTTGCTGAGGAAGTCACAGATGGCTTACGAGGAGCGCGACGCTCGACGGGTGTTGACACTGGCCCAAGCGGCACAGTATGGCCCGTGGCAGTTGCCCAGTCATGTACGAGCGGAAGTCACGCAGCAAGAGGCGCGGGGACTCGCTATGGTTGGCGAATCCATGAGCATTATCGAACGGAAGCTTGATGATGCACGCCTCCTCGTGGCCAGCACCACGCCTGATAATGATCTGGACAATCCCTCCATCAACGAGGGTACGCTGACGCTGCGGAACGCGAGCTGTTACATCGAGGCCGGCAAGCCACACCAAGCCGCCGTTCTGTATAAACAAGTGCTATCCGCTGACCTGCTCTCCCACCGAGACCGTGGATACTTCCTGGCTCGCATGGCGTCCTCCTTGGCGCTTGCCGGTGAACCCGATGATGCCGCCACGGCCGGACTGGAAGCTGTACAGATTGCCACGGCCACCACGTCACAGCGCACCAAGCGAGAACTCATGCGGTCACTAGTGGCACTCAAGCCGTGGCACAATCGACCGGGGCCGCGCGCCTTGCGCGAGGCGGTCGTAGATCACTGACACCTCACGAATCCGCCGTTACCCACTCCACTACAGTGCGGATAACGAACGCCTGCCATTTCCGGCTCTGCGGGTTAGCGTACGTGGGGTCATCGTGCACCGCGAAGCCGTGTTGCGCTCCCTCGATCTCAACGAGCTTGTGTTCAGCGGTGACCTGGCGGACAGCGGCGCGTGACGATTCGATGGAAACAAACGTGTCCTGGGTGCCATGAACGATGAGCGTAGGCGCTGCGATCTCGCCGAGCACGAGGTGCGGTCTGATCCAGAACACCTCATTCAGGAAGGCTCGACCATGTTTGACGGTCGGTGAATGACTGATGTAGCCCTGCTCACGTAGCTTCTTCGCGGCTTCGTCGTTCAATCGACCATCGGACCAGTACGGTTTCTGATCGATGTATCGATTCTTGTAGTTCAGCTGCGGGTTGAGCAACACAAGCCGCGTCAGGTGCTCCGGCCGCTGGGCGGCGTAGTAGGCGCAGAGGCCGCCGCCGAAGCTTGCTCCGACCAAACTAACTGTCGATACCTTGGTTGCTTCACAGATGTGGTCGATAGTCGCGCGGATGTCGTTGAGGTGCGCGGAGAGCGTCATCTCTTGCTGTTCGCCCTCGCTCTCACCATGGCCTCGAAGGTCACACCGGAGGGACGCCACACCAGCCTCGCCAAGCTCGGCTGCCAACCGAGTAAAGAAGCCGCCCTCTTC
This sequence comes from Pseudonocardiaceae bacterium, assembly GCA_050699895.1. Taxonomy (GTDB): domain Bacteria; phylum Actinomycetota; class Actinomycetes; order Mycobacteriales; family Pseudonocardiaceae. The sequence goes on along the minus strand of JBOHFY010000313.1, from coordinate 3,164 downwards.
GCGGGTGACCCCGCCTCCGTGGACCAGGACAACAGCCCTGTTGGCGGCACTGCCCGATGTTACTAGTGTGCCAGCCAAGCGCAGGCCGTCAAGGGCGCGAACGACAGTGGCGGTGCTTCGCAACGTCATCTAGAAAGACTCCTGTCCGGACGAGGGCAACATCTTCCATGCTGCCACCTGCCTCTCCGTCCTGGCGTTCCCCAACAGAACGCCAGGTAGACCCGTTGGGTTGCCCGAAATGCTGCTAGTCCCCGACCGGTTGGCGATCCGCGGCCAGTTCACCCAGCGGATCTTCGAAGCCGCGCTGGCCGGATGCGTTCCACTCGCCCCCGCCTACCTGCGGGCCGTCGAGCAAGTGGTGCCGCCCGAGCTGATCGCCCGCGATGCCGACCAGGCCCGGGCCGTGCTCCCCTGGCTTACCGCGATCGCCGGTGGTCCCGGGCACGCCGAGCTGATCGGCCGGTGCCTGCACCACCTGGCCCCCTTCCGGCTATCGCGGCAGCCGGCTGTCCTGGCTCGGCTGCTCGATCAGGCGATCCCGGCCTGCGGGTGACACGTGTCCGCCCCCTCACCACCAACCGACCGATACCGTCGGCGACCATGCAGGGGATACGGCGGGTCGCGATCATCGGCTGCGGGGGTAGCGGCAAGACCACCATCGGCCGCCGCCTCACGGTCGCGATCGGCACCACGGTCACCCATCAGGACGCCGTGTACTACGACGACGAGTGGAACGGGAGCGGGGCAAACCGTGGGAGGCAGTGCTGAGCTGGAGCGTCAGTGCCGGCGGCCGAGGTCCAAGGCGGCGATGCTGATCCACATCCGGGTGCTCAACGAGCAACTCACCGGCACTGGACTCACAGACCAACCGCGCTCGTAGCTTGCCTCCCACGGTTTGCCCCGCTCTCCAGTACGTGCGGCGGATCCCACACCAGAATTTGACCGGTCATCCGCTTCTGCTCGACCGGCGCGGGCGGCTCCGAGGGCACCATGTCAATGACGCCGCCGAGCGGCCCTCGATGGTGTTTTCCCCGAACCAAGCGGCTCGCTGATCCGGGTTGGTGATAGCCGACCACACTGCTTCTATCGGATAGGGCAGGTGCCGGACGAAGGCGATGACGGCCTGCTCGCCGTCAACCACTAGCTCTTCGTAACGACCGCTCCCGAGGTTCCTTCCGATTTTGATCCCTCAGCGCCCTCGCATGCCCTGAGCGGCCCGAACGCGGATCATAACGGGCGGAGTCGGCATAAGCGCAAGCTCGGCATTACGAGCGGGCTCTGATTCGGGAGCGGCAGCGGGAAGGGATCTCGGCCGCCCAGCGGCGCGGTGCTTACCGTGGCCGCAAGAGATCCCTCACCGCCGCCCAGGTCGCTGAGCTGCTCCGGCGCGGCGCGGCCGGGGAGCCGAAAACCACACTGGCCCGGGAGTTCGGGATCAGCCGGGAGACGGTGTACCAGTACCTCCGGGCCAGCCGAAACGGTCCCCCGAGTGGCGAGGACCGAGTATCGACTACTCGATCAGCGGAGCCCGCCGGTACCGCGGAGCTGACAGTAGTGTGTGTGCGGGCATTGACTGTGGCCTCGGACGAGGGGTAGCGCTGTGGGTAAGCATGACGATCATGAGGCGAAGACCACGGGCGACGGTCAGGTGCCTAAGGGCACTGTGATCCCGCCGGCGCCCCGCGACGAGGGGGGCAAGCACGGAAAAGACGGTGGGGACAGGCACGACAAGGACGAGAAAGACCAGGACGGCGAAGACCAGGACAAGGAGTGACCGAGCCCGCGCTGCTGCTGCGCCGCATGATCAAAGACCTGACCGCCAGTGGGGAGCTTGTCCCGGAGTGGGGGGAGGTTTTCGCCTTGGTGCCCCGGCACGTGTTCATCCCGGAGGTGGTGTGGTGGGAGGATGAGGACATTGAGGGTCCGGCTGATCTTGTCCCCCTGCGCCGGGCTGACGATCCGGATGCCTGGCTGAAGCTTGCCTATGGACCCGATTTCGTCATCACCCAGGTTGATGATGGTGATCCGGTCGGGCCAGCGGGGCGTGGCCACTACGCGACCAGCTCGGCCAGTATGCCCGCTGTGGTCGCCGACATGCTGGCCAAGCTGGACGTACAGCCGGGGATGCGGGTCTTGGAGATCGGCGCCGGCACCGGGTACAACGCCGCCCTGTTGGCGCGGCGGCTCGGCGCCGAGAACGTCACCACGATCGAGATCGACCCAGCGCTGGCCACCCACGCGCGGCGAGCCCTGACCCAGGCCGGCTACGGCGAGGTCACGGTCGTCACCGGCGACGGCGCGCTAGGACACCCCTCGGGTGCGCCGTATGACCGGGTGATCTCCACCGTCACCGCCAACCAGGTGCCCTACGCCTGGGTGGAGCAGACCCGCCCCGGTGGCCGGGTGCTCACTCCTTGGGGCACCCCGTACTACAACGGTGGGCTGCTGTCACTGACCGTGGCCGGCGACGGTACCGCCCAGGGTGGGCTGATCGCCAAGACGTCGTTCATGGGCCTGCGCGACCAGCGGACCCCGCGCGTATCAGTCCGCCGCTGCGTCCACCACGAGCAGGACGCCACCACCACCAGCACCGACCTGCACCCCCACGACGTCGCCGGGCGCTACGACGTCCAGATCGGCATCGGCATCCAGGTACCCCAGTGCATTTACCTCTACCAGCCCGACGACGACTCAGGCGAGGCCACCCTGTGGTTCCTCGACCCGTGGTCGGGCTCCTGGGCCAGCCTGCACCACCATCCCCACCTCGCCTCGGACCGCTACCGGGTCCGCCAACTCGGGCCACGCCACCTCTTCGACGAGGTCGAAACCGCCTACCACTGGTGGCACGACGCCGGCAGCCCCAAAGCCGAACACTGGACATTCACCATCACACCAGAGGAACAGCGGATCTGCCCGAGAGCGGAACATTCCGTGGGAGGCACGCTACGACCGGGATCGGTGTGTGGGTCGGCGGCGGGCCGGGTCGAGTGCCGCAGTGGCTGCGGCGACGGCGGCGAAGGTGGGTTGGGCGTAGATGGCGAGGCTGGTCAGGCTGGTGTGCGAGAGCGAAACATTGTGGGGTAGGCGGACGGCTGGCGGCGCTGAGCTGGGGGTCTGCGCTGGCGGGCGGGGCCGCTCACCGCAGACTGCATGAGGCTGTGGGC
>JBOHFY010000312.1:0-6961 GCA_050699895.1 Pseudonocardiaceae bacterium | reverse complement strand
CCACGTTGACCTCCGTGGCCAGCTCGGCGGGTCGCCACTCACCGTGGTCGAGGCGTACCTCGACGTTCTCGATGCCTCTGGTCTGCGGCCAGGCGACGCCGGTGATCGGGGGTCCTGGGCTGTCGAGCTCTAAGTGTGCTGGTCTTTCGAGACTGGACTTAGTCTTGTTGGGCGCCCGCTGTGCCAAGCCGCGCTGCAACCAATAGGCCCGCCGCGCATCGTACGTGGTGAGCTCCATATCGGTGATCCATTTGGTTCCGGAGACGAAACCGTAGAGCCCAGGGACGAGCATCCGAACGGGGAACCCGTGCTCGATCGGCAGCGGCTCACGGTTCATTCCGATCACCAGCATGGCTTGCCTACCGGGATCGGTGAGAGTCGAGGTCGGGGTGCCGCAGGTCCACCCGTCGACGCTGGTGGTGAACACCTGGTCGGCGCCCCGCCGCACGCCGACCTCGCGGAGGATCTCGGCCAGCGGCACGCCGGTGAAGTTGGACGTGGAGATGTAGGGCCCGCCCACCTCGTTGGACACGCAGGTCATCGTCACGGGACGCTCGATCAGCGACCGCGAGGTCAAGTCAGACCAGGTGAGGGTGAGCTCCCGGTCGACCATCCCGTGAATACGCAGCCGCCAGTCCTCGGCGCGTAGCCGCGGCAGCGCGAGGTTGACGTCCACCCGGTAGAAATCCCGGTTCGGGGTGATGAAGGTCGGCGACCGGTCGGCGGCGAAGTCCGCCCCGCGCGGGATCGGCGGCGCGGGCACCGTGGGCACAATCCTCCCGAGCGCCTCGCGGGAAGCCTCGACGGCGCCGCGCCCGGCCAACAGCTGGCCACCGGTCGCCGCGACGGCGGCACCCGCGGCCACCGCCACCGATCCAGAGAGCAGCGCGCGGCGAGACACCGCCGCCGCCGGGCCCCCCGCTGGCTGCAGGACGCGCCGGCCCAGGCGGTGCAGGACGACGAACACCCCCGCGCTGGCGAGCAGCGAAGCCAGCGGGGCGAGCACGTCGAGCGGACCGGCGGTGGGGCGGGAGCGCACCGCGGCGCTGGCGATGGCCCCCAGCGCCGCCAGCAGCACCAGCCCGGGTGTGCGGGAGCGCCGGGACAGCAGCCCGGCAACCACCCCGACCAGCCCGATCACCACCGCCATGCCCGACAGCAGGACAACCTTGTCGTAGCTGCCGAACGCGCGGACCGCGAAGTCCTTGAGCCGCAGCGGGGTGAGGTCTATCGCGCCGCTGCCCACCGCGAGGAACGGCGAGGCGGTCGGCGAGATGAACCCGCCCACCAAGTGCCCCGTCGCCAACCCCGCCGCCATCGACAGCAGGCCCACCAGAACCGCCACAGCGAGGGGCAACCGGCTCACCGGAGCTGGCGCCACCGGGGCGGCTAACCGGGTCGAAGTCATGACTGCCCGTTCGGGTACCTACCGGCGAAGGGTTCACACCGAGTCCGGATCGTGATGGTCCTTACAGCGTGAGTGCAGCCCGAAGGCGCTGCTCATGCACCGTCCAGAAGCTGTGCTCCCGGCCGTCGAGGAGAATCACCGGGACCCGGTCGCCATACTCAGCCCGCAGCCGCGGGTCCGCGTCCACGTCGCTGATCCGCCACGGAACGCCCAGTTCGGAACAGATCCGGGCGATGTCGGCTCGGGCCTCCGCACACCCGTGGCAGTCCGCCCGGACCAGCAAGGTCACCTCGTGCCGCATCCCGCCAGCCTGCCACCACCACCCCAGGCCTGGATGAGTGCGGCCTGTCCCCGGAACGCGACTCTCCGCCACCGCGTACCGTGTCGCCGTCATATGCTTTCGCACGCCTTAAGCGACCGTTACCGCGAACGGTCGGCACGAGCGGAGAGGAGTGGCTTGAAGCTCGCCCGCCCCCACACCCAGCCGATGCCGGTTCCGGCCGCGCCAGAGCTCAACGTTCCTGGTTCGGACGCCGCGACCGTGGGTCAGGACGCGACGGGTGCCGGCGCCGCTGACGACGCCGGGCCGGAGGTCGACACCGCCGCGTGGGAGCTCGTCACGGCCGCCCAGCAGGGTGATCAGGATGCCTTCGGCCAGCTCTACGACCGGTACGTCGATGTGGTCTTCCGTTTCGTCCTGTTCCGGGTGGGTGATCGCCCCTTGGCCGAAGACCTGACCAGCGAGACCTTCCTGCGAGCGCTGCGCCGTATCTCCTCAGTGAGCTACCAAGGCCGGGACGTCGGGGCCTGGTTCGTCACCATCGCGCGTAACCTGGTTCTTGACCACGTCAAGTCCAGCCGGTACCGACGGGAGATGACCACCGCCGATATTCTCGACTCCAGCGCGGATGACCGAGGCCCCGAGCACGAGGTGGTCGAGCAGGCCACCGCCGCCGAGCTCATGCGCTGCGTCGCCCAGCTGGGCCGGGATCAGCAGGAGTGCATCATGCTGCGCTTCATGCAAGGCCTCTCGGTCTCGGAGACCGCGGCCACGATGGGCCGCAACGAGGGCGCGGTGAAGGCGCTGCAGCATCGCGCGGTCCGCAGGCTGGCGCAACTGTTGCCCGAGGGGCTGCGATGACTGTCACAGTCACACCGGACACCCTCCGCTCAGGCGTAACCGCTCGGGTAGCCACTCGTTGCTCCGAGGGACATGGCCCGAGGGCCCGAAGGCGGTGAGGACGACGCACACATCCCGGAGCTGGAAGCGCGACGAGCAGGAGCAAGAAGACTTCGCCCGCACTGTGGATAATGAACTGTGCGATGTCTCTGATCGCACCGGCTTGGATCGAGCTCTCAGGCGCGAGCTGGCCGTGGTCGCGGTGTTGCGCCAGGCGGGCGGCACGGTAGGCCCAGTTCCTGAGGAACGGGATCGGATGCGCCAGCGTGTCATGGCGGAGTTCGCCTCCGTGGTGCACGAAGGCAACAGCCCGGTCTTGCCCTTGGTCACCGCACGGCGTCGGCGCTGGATTCCCGGCGAAGCCCGAGGCCGGCTGATCGTGGCCGCCGCCGCGGCGTTGTGCCTGCTGGCGTCGCTGTCGGGGATGAGCTTTTTGTTGTCGCGCGATGCGCTGCCGGGTGACGCGCTGTACACCGTCAAACGCAGCGCCGAGTCCGCTGAGCTGGGGTTCACCTTCGGTGATCAACCCAAGGCGCTCAAACACCTGGAGTTCGCTGGCGATCGGGTGAGCGAGATTGAGATCATGGCGAACCAAGCCGACGCAGCCGGCACCTGGTCGCAGGGGCAGGCGAAGTTCCTCCGGGCCCTGGACGACTTCGACTCGGACGCTACGGCGGGAGCGAGGCTACTCACCGGGCTGGCCCTGGGCGGCAAACCCGCCAGCCTCCCCGCGCTGCGCTCCTGGGCTGAGCAGCAGAAGGCCAGGCTGGCGGCACTGCGCGCGGCACTTCCGCTGCGCATCAGTGCCCGGCTGGACAGCACGCTCGGCCTACTCGATCGGGTAGTCACGAGAGCTTCCGCGCTGAGCATGCGGTCCGCCTGCGTCACGATCACCTCTGGCACCCGCGACGATCTCGGCTTGGTGCCGGCCAAGGACACCTGCAAGCCCACGATCCCCACGGACGGCAATGCCTCGGTTGTCCCCTTGCCGGACGTCGCGGCCGCACCAGCGGCAAGTCCGCCTAGCGCCATCATGCTTCCGCACCTGCTGCTGCCCGCGCCGTCGGCGAATCCGGTTCCCGTCCCCGCTCAGAGTGGTTCGAGCGATCACGCCAGCCTGCCGTCAACCGGAACCACCGGTGGTGTTCTGTCGAACCCGAACCAGTCCGGAGCGCAGCCCTGGCGCCCCTTGCCTGGGCATGGCTCGCCACAGCCTAATCCGCTGCCCCCGTGGATTCTGCGGCCGCAGTTGCTGCCTCCCGGATAGCCCTGCGTCCTACTCCCGCTACCCGCATGTCGACCGCTAGGTCCTTATTGTTTGGTTGCTCAGGAGAAGACACCACGGCAGTCTGGGAGATCAGCCTCCGCGTGAGCGGGCTGATCACGAACGACCACAACTGGCGATATCAGGGCAGGATCTAGTGCAACGACCGTGCCATCAGGACCTCTGGAAGCAGAAAGCCGGCCTGGCCACCCTTACCGGGCAAGCAGCCTTCCTCCACCCGACTGGCCCGGAGATAGCGGCCGCGCCGCCGAAGCCGCCAGATCTCACCGCCGCCGCCTTCTTCGATGTCGATAACACCATGATGCGGGGTGCGTCGATCTTTTACTTCGCGCAAGGTCTGGCCGCAAGGAATTTCTTCCCCGCCGGGGCGCTCACCTCCTTCGCGTGGCAGCAGCTGAAGTTCCGGGTGGCCGGCAAAGAGCTCAGCCTCAAGGAGATCCACACCAACCGGGAGCAGGCGCTGTCGTTCGTGGCCGGTAGGTCCAACCAGCTATTCGTCGAGTTCGGCGAGGAGATCTACGACGAGCTGATGGCCGACCGGATCTGGTCTGGGACGCTCGCGCTGGCTCAGCGGCACCTCGACGCCGGGCAACGGGTGTGGCTGGTCACCGCGACACCGGTGGAGCTGGCCACGATCATCGCCCGCCGGCTCGGCCTCACTGGTGCGCTGGGCACTGTGGCCGAGACCGTCGACGGCGTGTACACCGGCCGGCTGGTCGGCGACATCCTGCACGGAGCGGCCAAGGCGCAGGCGGTGCGTGAGTTGGCCCGCAAAGAAGGGCTCGACCTGCAGCGCTGCACCGCCTACTCCGATTCCGCCAACGACATTCCGATGCTCTCCGTGGTGGGCACCGCGGTCGCGGTGAACCCTGATCCCGACCTTCGGGAGACCGCCCGGGCCCGGGGCTGGGAGATCAAGGACTTCCGGACCGGTCGCAAGGCCGCGAGGATCGGGGTGCCCTCGGTGCTGGGCATCGGAGTCGCGGCCGGCGCGGTTGCCGCCCACCTGGCCTACCAACGCCGCACTCGCCACTGACCCCGCGCCGAGGCCACCGACACGAGCCGCGCAGGTCGACGCGAACGAACTCGGCACGTCCCCTCTGTCGGGACAGCTGGTGGCCCGGCGACACCGTGTCCACGGCAAGAATCCTGGCGATCGTGGAATCGGCCGCGAGCCGGGCCACCAGCTGGCCGCCGGCGAAGCGGCTGGCTCCGGTGACAAGAACCGTGGACGGCGGCATGCTGCCCCGCTGAAGTTACTTCTTCAACTTGCGGCGTTGCACCCGCGTCTTGCGCAGCAACTTGCGATGCTTCTTCTTGGACATACGCTTCCGGCGCTTCTTGATCACCGAGCCCATACTCGGCCTCCTCGCTGGTCGTGGCGGTACTGGTCGTGGCGGTACTGGTCGTGGCTGTGCTGGTCATCGATGCCAGAGGACGCGCCCGGCAACGGGCGCGGACGGGCGCTCAGCTTAGCCCTGATCAGATCTGCGGCCAGCACCCAGGTGCGATCTCATCCCGCATCGAAGTAGGAGTTCTCCAGGTAACCGTGCACGGCCAACTCCGGAACACGGAAGGAGCGCCCGACCCGCACGGCGGGCAGTTCACCGGCATGCACCAGCCGGTAGACCGTCATCTTGGACACTCGCATCATCGCGGCCACCTCGGCGACCGTGAGGAACTGCACCTTGGCCGGCCCGGGTTGCTCGTTCATCAGCATGGGTCATCGTGTCCTCACCACGTCACGCGCCGCTGGGCTTCCCCTCCCGCGGTCCGTGACGCAACCGTTCTGTTGAGAGTAGCGGGACTGGTGGTGTCCGTGCGAATTCTCCTCAGTGATCGCTTGCGCCAGTGGTCGCCGGTATCAGTCACAGTGGGCGGCTCCGAGTTCGACCGAACGCTCCCGAGCCGCCTCGATGGCGGCCAATAAAGCCGCGCGCACCCCGTGCCGCTCCAGCTCCCGGATCGCCATGATCGTCGTACCGCCGGGGGAGGTCACCGCCTCCCGCAGCAGCACTGGGTGCTCACCGGTGTCGCGGAGCATCCGGGCCGCGCCCACCGCGGATTGGGTGATCAGTTCAGTCACCATCGGCCGGGGTAACCCGATCATGATCCCCGCGTCGATCATCGCCTCGACCAGGTAGAAGAAGTAGGCGGGACCGGACCCGGACAACGCGGTGACGGCGTCTTGCTGACTTTCCGGAACCCGGAGGACCTTGCCCACACTGCCCAGCAGTTCTTCGGTCAGCTCCAGGTGTGCGTCGGTGGCGAAGCGGCCGGCGGATATCGCGCTCATCGCCTCGCCGACCAGCATCGGGGTGTTGGGCATGACTCGCACGACCGGCACGCCGTCAGACAGCCGGCGCTCGTAGAGCGCGGTGGGCAACCCGGCGCACAAGCTCACGACCAAGGTTTCCGCGTCGATCAGTCCGGCGAGCTCGGCCAACAGTGGGTCGATGTCTTGCGGCTTCACCGCCACGACCAGCACGTCGGCCTTGCCCGCCGCGGTGGTGGTGTCGACCGCACGCACCCGGTAGGTCCGCTCGAGGTGGGCGGCCCGGTCGGGGTAGCGCTCGGTGAACATCAGATCGTCCGGGCTGCGACCGGCCTTGAGCAGCCCGGACAACAAAGCCTCACCAATCTTGCCGGCGCCCAGGACGGCGATTGTGGTCATGGTCGCAGAGTGCCACAGCCATCCGACAGTTTCAGCCGCGGGACACTCCGTCGCGGGACACCACGGCGCGAAGGAAGAAGGCGACGTTGCCGGGTCGCTCGGCAAGCCGCCGGGTGAGGTAGGAGTACCAGTCCGAGCCGTAGGGCAGGTACACCCGGACGGTGTCTCCGGCCGCGGCCAGCCGGCGCTGCTCGGCCGGGCGCACCCCGTAGAGCATCTGGTACTCGAAGCTGCCCGGTGAACGCCCGTACCAGCGGGCCCGCTCACCCACGATATCGATCAGCCGTGGGTCATGGGTGGCGAACATGGGATAGCCACCACCGGCGAGCAGGACATTGGCGCAGCGCACATAACTGCCGGCGACCTCGTGCGGGGTCCGGAAGGCGAGCTCGGGCGGTTCGGCGTAAGCGCCCT
>JBOHFY010000311.1:0-8287 GCA_050699895.1 Pseudonocardiaceae bacterium | reverse complement strand
CAGCCGTGCATACACGGTCTCACGGTAATACTCGAATCTGTTAAGGTCGTTGTCAGTCATCGGTTCCTACCACGGTCTTCTCTCCAGCGTGTGACTGTCGGCGGGACGCCAGGTCGGTCAGGCCGGTGGTGATCGCTGCGCACAGGTTCTCGGCACCAGTCGTGGTCACGCCGAGCAGAACTGGGCACGGTGTGCCGTCCATCGTGACCACCACGCACGCCATGTCCTCGTCAACGCGCACGCGCAGTTCCGTGTGGTCTCGGATCATCACGGCTGTCAGTGGCCCGAGCCACCGGTGCGGGTCGTGTTCCCTCACGTCGTCCTCCCTCGTGTCTGGGTGACCACGTTTCCAGTGGAGACTGATCGAGAAAACGACAGAACTGACTGAAATACCCAGACCATGCATCACCACACGTCAGCAGTGCGGAGGCGGGCTATGATGCGGCCCGACGGACACGGGGGGTGGGTAGTGGTGGGCGTGCAGGGTGAGCAGCGGCGCTGTCCGGGGTGCGGGACGCCGTTGGCGCGGGACAACCGCTCGCGGCTGTGCAGCCCGTGTTCCCGCCGTGAGGGTCAGGCCTCCGGCGCTCCTGCCAAGCCAGACGACTTCTGGCGGCGCGCGGCGCTCCGGGACGGGTTGGGGGCCCGGCATTTCGGCCTGGTGCTCTCCGCCTACCGCCACGAGCACCGGCCGGTGCTCACCCAGGCGACGGTCGGCCGCTGGCTCGGCCTGACGCAGGGCCAGGTCAGCCGCCTGGAACGCACCGCGCAACCAACCCACGACCTGACCAAGCTCGACCAGTGGGCTCGCGCCCTGCACATCCCTGAGCACTACCTGTGGTTCCAGCTCTCGCCACAACCAGGCAGCGAAGACGCCCGTCCCGGAGCCCGAGATGCCGATAGCCTGGAACACGAGCCCGAGGCAGGAGGCGAGGCCGTGAAACGGCGGCAACTCCTGCAAGCGGCGAAGGCTGGTGCGGCATCGGTCGGCGGCTCGGCGTTCGGCTGGTTCAGCGCGCAGCCTCCATCACGGTCAAGCACCCGAGCCGTAGGCATGACCGACGTGCGGATCATCCGGGAGATGACGCAGACCTTCCGTAAGCTGCGGGACCGATTCGGTGGGGTTCACGCTTACTGCGCCGTCACCAATTACCTGGCCGCTGACGTGCTGCCCTTATTGCTGGGGGGCCGGTGCCACGGTGATGTGCGCCGCGAGCTGTCCGCGGCGGTGGCCGACCTCGGTCTGTTGGCCGGGTCGATGGCCTACGATGTGGGCGACGACGATTCAGGCCGTCGGCACCTCCAGCAGGCGATGCGTCTGTGCCAAGGCATTGGCGACGACGCGTTGGCGGGCGAAATGCTGGCCGCGATGAGTCGTCAGGCTGCGTTCCTGCATTTCCCGGCGCTGGCCATTGATCTGGCTCAAGCCGCTAAGGATAACGGCAAGAAGGCTGGCGTGCCGGCGTTGGTCTCGGAGTCTGCAGTGATGGAAGCGCAGGGGCTCGCTCTGATGAGGGACACGAGCGGATGCTTGGCCGCTCTTCACGAGTCTGAGCAGGCCTTCACCGCCGCCGAGAGCCGGGACCGTCCGGAATGGCTTGCTTACTTCGACGGTGACTACTTGGCCGGGAAGTTTGGGCGTTGCTTCCTCGATCTGGGGCACCCAGCGGAGGCCGAGCGGTTCGCGCGACGCTCGCTGGACATGCGCGACGGCTACGGCCGGGTTAAGCTGTCCAACCTGACGCTGCTGGCCTCTGCGTTGGCCGACCAACACAAGGTTGAGGAAGCCTGCGAGACCGGCCGGCAGGCGGTGCTTGTCGCCCATGATGTGCGATCGGTGCGGACCGCCGCCGACCTCGCTGATCTGTCACGTCGCCTCGCGCCGTTCCGCGCCGAGTCGGTGGTGCGGATGCTCGACGAGCAGATGAAGGCCACGGGCGTGCTGCTTCAGTGAGCCGGGCCGCGGTGGAACGCGAGGACGTGCAGCAGTCCGAGTTGGGTGCCGGCCCCGATGATCTCGCTGTGGCCCTCGGCATCCGCAAAACGTACTCCTCGAAATGCACCCTGTCGGGCAGCTCCACCCGCGCGATGCTTAACCGCACTCACCGGGTGTCATCCACCAGCCTTACGGTGTTGCCCGATCCAACGATGCCACCGGATGTCTGCCCTGACCACGCATCGCCTGATGCGCGGCTCGGCTAATGCTCGTCGATGCGGTGTTGATCGTGGGCTGTCGGAGCTGAGCTGTCGGGAACGAGATCGTTCGGCAGAATTGCCAATAGCCGGGGGAGATCCTCGGTCACTGTGCTCCAGAGCACGTCCAGGTTGATGTCGAAGTAGTGGTGGACGAGCCGGTCTCGCATCCGCGCAGTCGCTGACCACGGCACTTCAGGATGGGATTCGCGCAGGTCGTTGCTGACGTGTTTCGCCGCTTCGCCGACGATCTCAACGAGCTTTGTGAGGGCGAGGCGCAACAGCTCGTCATCATCGAGATCATCACGGTTCCGACCCGCCGCGTAGGACACTGCCTTGCCCGCCGCTTCCACGAGATGGCGAACTCGGACCTTATCGTCAGGCGGCATAAAGCACACGCGCCTGTGCCCTGACGTCGTCCCGGAAGTACCTGCTGAGGTCCTCGTAGGTCCGCAGCTCCACCTCCCGCCCCAGGACGGTACCAAGCTCCAGCTCCAGCTCTGCCATCCTGAGCAGGCCGGGTGTCTGGCCCTCCTCGAACTCCACGAGCAGGTCGATGTCACTGTCTGGAGTGTCCTCTCCGCGTAGCACCGAGCCGAACAACGCCAGACGTCTGATCCCATGGCGTGTCGCGAAGTCGCGCAGGAAAGCCTCTGCATCCTCAAGGTTTGCCAGTGGCATGAGAACCATCATGCCCCCGTCACCCGTAAGATCGCTGACCGCCGGATCTTCATCCCCACGCCGAGGTCGCCATCGCGGTCTAGGGATACCAGTCGCTGCTCCTTCGGCCCAGGGGGTGACCGCCACTCTGCACGGTTCGTGTATGCGCTCATCCATCAAGAGGCCGGGTCTACGCCGACGCACGCCCAGTCACTCCATCGCGCCATCGCGCGTCCTCCTCGTCCACGGTGCTCCTCGGCCTCACACCGTCGAAGCGTCCGGCTGGCCCGATCGATCTCCCGCTCAAGGCTTGTGCCGGCGAGGCCGGCCAGATCGGTCATGCCCCGTAGATCTCGTGGTTTGTGATCGACTCTACTGCGCACTGAGAGCACCCAAGATCCACTCAGTCCGTGCGGCGACGCCACGCCGCGCGAGAGGAGCTCAGCCCGGCTCCGCCGGTGATCGCATGGCCCGGCGCTCCGGCGATAATGAGATTGACGCGCGACCCCGACCACCGTCCCGCACAGATTCGACAAGAACGGCTCCAGCTACAGCCAGCACTCAGTCGTCTGTGTCAGGTCGGAGGAAGTAGTCATCGTAGTTGTCAGGCTTCCGGACCGTCAGCCGAATCGAGTTGCCCGAGCGCCTCAGCCCAGTCGGCAGCTCCGCCATATTGAGTGTCATGATCACCGGTGGGCACCAGGCCTTGGACAACTTGACCACATTGATGTTCTGCAGGTCACCGAGAGAATCAGGTGCTGGCTCATCCGCCGTCGCGCTGATGAGCCGATGCCAGTCGCGGTCATGCGCGACCAGCGTCGCATGGTCGAAAGGCCATCGCTCCATGATCGGTACAGCATCGTGACCGTCCTGGCGCACCCTTGCCAGATACCTCTCGACGAGCTCGTGGTCGGGGCCGATGATCCACTCCGTCGCACTCAGCGCCATGCGATCGTTGAACGATGACATTTCTCTGACGTCGAGGTAACGATGTTCGATAACTGAATTCCAAGATCCGCCCCGATATTGGGCGACGGTCCTCGTTGCTCGTGGGAACACGCCAAGAACTGCGTGCATGCTGATCGGCATTGCCCAACCCCACTCGTCGATGCTGAGGTCACGTGTCGGCATCAGGCCAAGATCGTTCAGGATGAACGGCTCGGCTCCCATGCGATGCAGGACCACCCACCGCGCGCATATGACCGGAGCCAGCAATCTCTGCAGCTCGATCAGCCGAGCCCCGTTGGTGTTGTCCGAGCTGGACACGCCAGACGTCTTGACCACGCGGCGAGCCTCGAACCGCGCAGCGAAGTCGTTGCCGCGTACGAATATCGATGCCACGAAGGGCACCAAGGTGCGGAGCCACGGCTCGAGACGTATTGACTCAGATCCGTCGAGACAGTCGAGCATAGACGGCAGAGCCGACTCGTATCGGCCAACTGCGCTGTCGACTGTATCAGTGTCTGTGTCGCCCGAGACGACTGGGCGGCTGACCCGATACAAATTGTTGGTGCAGCCGATGTTGCGGGCCTTGGTCTGGAAGGCGTTGTTGTGTCCTTGCCGACCGACAAAGACCACTCGCTCACGGGCGGAGGCGACGCGATCGACTGAGAACCTGCCGATCACCGACGCCGGTATGTAATGATCTCGTGCCACCACCCGATGCTATCGGTGTGGTCCCACCGCTCAACGTGGCCTAAGGTGTCGATCGCGCGCGCGTTTCGTCGCGACCCTCGCGCTGGGGTCGGTTGGATGGCCGGCAGGGTGAGTACAGCGTCATGGTGTCGGGGCGCGCCGTACTCACCCTGCCGGCCATGCGGCCGGCCGCTACGGTGTCGTGGTCACGTTGCAGCCGACCGGGCCTGGTTGCCGCCGCTGGGTGTTGGCTCGTGCTCGGCGAGCAGCGCGACCCAGTACCGCACATAGCGGGGCAGCTCGGTACGAGCGATGACCGCGATCACTCGGTCATCCGGGTTCTCGAGCGCAAAGGTATACTGGCGCAGCCGCGCATAGACGGCCTCTCGGTAGTACTCGAATCTATTACGGTCGTTGTCAGCCATCGGTCCCTACCGTGGTCTTGTCTCCAGCGTGTGATTGTTGACGGGACGTCAGGTCGGCCAGGCCGGTAGCGATCGCTGTGCACAGGTTCTCAGCACCAGTCGTGGTCACGCCCAGCAGTACTTGGCACGGTGTGCCGTCCATCGTGACCACCACGCACGCCATGTCCTCGTCAACGCGCACGCGCAGTTCCGTATAGCCACGGATCATCACGGCCGTAAGCGGCCCAATCCACAGATGAGGGACGTGGCCGACCACGTCGCGGTCCTGGGGCATGGAGGGAGTGAATTGAGTGGACGGTCCGCCAGCGGTAGCGGGTGAGCCAACCCGCACCCGGCAGCGCTACGCTTGTCGTCTCAAGCGGCACGGAAGCCCAGGAAGGATGGATACGACGGGATGGCTCGCCAGCCAGCACATCTTGTGGAGCAGCAGCGAGCGCTGGGGCGTTGCCTGGCCACCTTTCGAGAGGCGGCTGGGCTGTTTCAGGTCGATCTAGCGCGGAGTGTGCCTTGCCACCGCGCAACCGTCACCCACGCTGAAGCGGGTTCTCAGCTCCCAGATTCTCACTTCTGGGAAACAGCTGACAGGGTAGTCGGAGCCAACGGCGCACTGCTCGCAACTTACGATTCACTCATCCAAGCGAAAGAATCCCACAAGGCTGATCAAATTGCCGCCCGCCGCGCGCGAGCTCAAGCCGCCGTGACACAGGTGATTGATGCTGCACGAAGCTCACAGGTACGTGTGGTGCGGAATCTGGCATCGCACTGTCTCACCGATGCCCATCAGCTCTCCTTCCAGCTTGACGACGACGCTGTGCGCGGCCTCAGTTTGCTGCACGTCGGCGAGGCCTACGCCATGCTCGGCGAACGCAGACAGTGCGAACGGGCATTAGGTGCCGCTGAGGCCTCGTTTGGTCAGATCAGTGGGGACGATCCGGGTGCACATTTCTACTCCCCGACGCAACTTGGCCGCTTAGCTGGCTCGTGCTACCTCTTTCTCGGTCACCCTGAGCGGGCTGAGTCGCTGCTCGACGCGACCGCCGCAGCGCTAGATGCTCGCCCCAAGACACGCTCGCTGGTGCTGGGCAACCTGGCGTTGGCCTATCTGCGGCAACGGCAGCTGGAGGCGGCCACCGCCACGTTGCACGAGGCCATCGACCTGTTGGAAGGCACCTGCGGGGGCGGTGGTCTCACCGTCGTCTTCGGCGCTGCACGCGAGCTCTACCCCTGGCGGAATGAGCAGGCTGTGCACGATGTCCAGGACCGGCTGCTCGCGCTGGTGGCGCGGACATGAGGCGAGTGCCCGGGGCGGCCGAGCCCGGCGCGAAGCAGGCTATCCGCGAGCGGGTGTGGGACCGGCTGCGGCGCGACGGTGTCAGCAGTGATCCCCACGGCCGCATTCCGGACTTCGTCGGGGCGGTTGCCACCGCCCAGCGGCTAGCGGCGCTGCCCGCCTGGCAACAAGCACAGGTGATCAAGGCTAATCCTGATCAGGCGCAGCTGCCGGTGCGGGCTTACGCGCTGCGCGAGGGCAAGCTGGTGTACATGGCCGTGCCCAAGCTGGCCGACCCGCTGCCGTTCTTCCGGCTCGATCCGGCTGAGTTCGGTGGCGAGCCCGAGGCGGTGGCGGCTCACCGCACGGCGGCCACGGTGGCGCCCAAGGTGGCCGTCTCTGACATGCAGGCGATCGACCTGATTGTCTGCGGCAGCGTGGCCGTCAACCTCGCTGGGGTGCGCATCGGCAAAGGGGCCGGCTACTCCGATATCGAGGTAGCGCTCCTGACCCAGGCGGGGCTCATCGGCCCCCAGGCAACAATCGTGACCACCGTGCACCACCTGCAAGTGATCGACGAACCACTGCCTCGTGATGAGCACGACTTCACGGTCGACTACATCGTCACATCTCAGGAGATCATCCACTGCGGCCCGCCGCACAGACCTATCGGCGTGGTGTGGACCGCCCTTGACCGCGACAAGATCGCAGCTATCCCCGTGCTGGCAGCGATGGCGAAGGAGCAGCAGGCTCGCGGACTTCCGCATTCAGCGGGCTGAGCGGCCTCAACAGCATCTCGCTAGCCCCACTGCGCGCGCGAGCTGACCAACGAGCGCTACCGCAGGGTAACAGCATGAGCCGCGACGGCGATCTCGCCAAGGGCGTGGTTCGGCTCTGTTCCCACTTCAATCGACTGCGCTTGAGTGTGGTCAGGGCTGGACCGGAAAGGGAAGCGGTGTACCCTCGGAGAAGGAGAATTGATGCGTCATGCACGCAGGCCAGCGACGATCTCTTTCGTGGTTGCACTCTTGATTTTTACATTGCCCGCTGGGGTCATCCACGCGGATCCGAGTCCATATTGCCGCCCGGTCGTCAGTGCGCCATACGCCTACAGCGGACCCGTTCTCGAACGGACCGGAATATATGGCTTCGGAGTCGAAGGAGGCGCCTCCCTGCACTGCGACGGCCCAATAGATTCTGGTGCGATCACATCAATTCTGTATTACAGCACTGACGGTCTCGCGGGTGCGCAACGCGGTAGTTCGATAAGCTGCCATGGAAGTTGTGACGCGGCGGCCTACTACCACCGCCACGGGCTCCACTGCGGCGAGTACTACTTCTATGACGACTACGCGCAGATCACCGGTTGGTGGCGGAAGACCCCATCCTCTGATAAGGTCACCGTCAGCCAAGGCGGGCCTCGCACCAAGGGAAGCTCCCACTTTCCGTCCGTCTGCCGATAGCAACCAAAGGACAGGTTAAGGAGCCACGTGAGTGATTATCCCCCAATGGGCCCGAACGATAACGAGTGCGGGATAACTGTTCCGATCGGAACCGCCTTGATCGCAATCTCGGGCGTAACCGGACTGGCGGTTACCCTTCGTTCGGTTGTTGCTTTCACTGACGGACTTGCGGTGGAGGCTGACCTCCTAGCGCGAGAACCGGCCGCGAGTAACAAGTGGCAAGATGTCATGACCGCCTCTGGCGCGGACGGGTTGCAGGTGGGCTTCGCCTTTGCGGATGAACCCACGCTGACCCCGGCGTCAGCGCAAAACCTCGATTCGACACCCATCTGGCTCCTGCATCGCGCGGGAGGCGGAGATAAGAGATTTTCGATCACCTGGTGGATGGCGCCCTACCCGCCGGGCACACACCTCATCATGGGGATGGAGTGGAAGCGGGCAGGCATCGAACGTAGGGCCGTTGCCATCGACGTGCCATCGCCTGCTGATCTGTGGGAGCGTATTGTAAAAGTCTGGGAGCAATGACGGTTCGCGTCCTTCGTGGCAGTGGACCCGTCGGTTGGATGGCCGGCAGGGTGAATACGGCGTCATGGTGTCGGGGCGTGCCGTATTCACCCTGCCGGCCGTGCGGCCGGCCGCTT
>JBOHFY010000310.1:0-8047 GCA_050699895.1 Pseudonocardiaceae bacterium | reverse complement strand
CCCGGGATCCGACCGGGCAGCTCCCCCGCCGAACTCGGCGCGCCGAGAGCGCCCAAGATCGGGACCGCCCCCTCGTTCAGCCATCTATGGGGATCTCTCTGCCAAAACAGGACTTTGCCGGGTCCTGCCTTCCATCCTGCCCGAACCCGTCATCCGCCAACACGACAGTGCCGGCGCACGGGATGCCTGCCGCAACACTCGCGCGGGCTACCGATCAGTAATGGAGCGGGGTTACCGATGTTCCCAGTTCTGGAAATTCCCGCCGTTGCACGGCAGGGTGTAAACTTTCTTATCAGTGTTGCTGTCCAGGCAGAATCCGGTCGACACGTTACGAACAGTGCCGCCGGAACCGGAGATGATCCAGTTTTGGAAGTTCCCGCCGTTGCACGGGAGGGTGTAAACTTTCTTATCAGTGTTGCTGTCGAGACAGAACCCGGTCGACACGTCACGAATGGTGCTGGTGGTACCCGAGCCGGCGTAGACCCAGTTCTGGAAGTTCCCGCCGTTACAGTCCAGCGTGTAGACCTTCTTGTTGGTATTGCTGTCCAGGCAGAACAGAGTCGACACGTCGCGGAACGTCGAGGTTGCGCTCTCGCGGGCCGCAGTCGCGCTCGGCGTTGCGCTGGCTGCGGTCGGCACAGCGATGGCCCACGTGAGCGACCCGAGCGCCGCGAGCGCCGCGAGTGTTCCTCTGGTCGTCTTCGCCGTTCTGGTCATGATCGCGAAATCTCCGTTTCGCCGAGGGCGTGAGTCGCCCCGTGCAGCCTCTACAACGGCCCTCCCCAGCCGGCGGTCACGCCGCCTCCAGTGATCGGGCGTTAGTGGACCAGGCGCGGCACCCCTCCTCACCGGGGTTGCATGAGCGGTGGGGTTCACTGCCTGGCATGACGTTGGGCGGGTTCTCCACACCCGGCTGGTTCGGGTTGCTCGGGTTGGTGGCTGCGGTGGTGGCCGGCTACGTGTGGGTCCAGCGGCGGGCGCGCCGCCACCTGCTGCGCTTCGCCAACCTGGAGTTGCTGGAGCGCGTTGCTCCCAGCCGGCCGGGCTGGCCCCGGCACATCCCCGCCGGGTTGCTGATCCTGGCCTTGCTGCTGCTGACCCTGGGATTGGCCGGGCCCACCGCGGATGCCCAAGTTCCCCGAAACCGGGCCACCGTGATGCTGGTCATCGACGTGTCGCTGTCGATGAACTCCACTGACGTCGCCCCCACCCGCTTGATCGCGGCCAAAGACGCCGCGACCTCCTTCGTGCGGAGCCTGCCCGCCGGGATCAACCTGGGGGTGGAGTCCTTCGCCGGCTCAGCGACCGTACTGGTCAGCCCCACCACCGACCGGGATCAAGCCGTGCGGGCCATTCAGTCCTTGAAACTGGCCGAGTCCACCGCCACCGGGGACGCCCTCGCGGCCGCGCTGGGCGCCATCGATACGGTTAATCAACTTATCCCCGGCCAAGGCCAAGGGCCACCACCGGCCCGAATCGTCCTGATGAGCGATGGCAAGCAAAACACCGGCCGTGACGAGTTCACCGTGGCCACCCAAGCTGGAGCGGCGCACATTCCGATCAGCACCATCTCCTTCGGCACCCCCTCTGGCACCGTCACCATCCAAGGCGAGCAAGTCCCGGTGCCCGTCGATGACGACTCACTGGCCAGGGTCGCCCAGATCTCCGGTGGACAGTTCTACGCGGCCCAAAGCAACCAGCAGATCCACCAGGTCTATGACACTCTGGTCCAGCAGATCGGCTACCAGACCATCCACCGCGACGCCAGCAAACCCTGGCTCATCCTGGGTACCCTGGCCTGCCTGGCCACCGCCGGATCCGCCCTGCTCATCTCCCAACGCCTCCCCGCCTGAACGCCCCGGCAATCACGCTGAATAGAGGGCCCCTCACCGCCCGTCGTCACGGCTGTTACCGTCGCTGCGGTGGATACCCCTTGCCGCGAGCCAGGGCGCACCTTCAGGGGTGCGCCGGTGATGGTGTCGAGGGCCATCCGGGTGGTGTCGGTGTGGTTGGCGGTTCTGGTAGGCCTAGGCGGACTTACCACCGGGTGTACCTCGGCTGGCCGGCCCCAGCAGGGCCGGCCAGCCGCCTGCACCCACACGATTACCCGGGGCGATGACGCGCTGGCGCTGCTGCAGGCCGCCTCGCCGGGAGACACGCTGTGCTTTTCTGGCGGTGACCTCACTGACGCCGCCCTGTCGATGATCCGCTCGGGTACCGCGGCGGCGCCGATCAGGCTGCTTTCCGATGGGGGCACCGTGCGCGAGGTGCAGGTCAAGGGTGATTATGTCATTGTGGAGGGTTTCACGGTCGCTGGCGGCAGTGGAATACTCGTGGAGGGGGCGGGGATCATCGTGCGGAACAATACCGTCCATGACACGCAACAGGGCGGGATCATCTGCCATCCGTGCACCGACTCAACCCTTGAGCTCAACACGATGCGCCATGCCGCCACCAACGGCATTGACATTACCGGGCAGCGGATCATCGTGCATGCCAACACCATCAGCGACACGGTACCCGTCCAGGGTGGTGACGCTGATGGTGTGCGGTTTTATGGAAACGGTCACCGCATCACCGACAACACCATATTCGACATCCCCGCGGAAGGCTATTCCAACCCGCCGCACCCGGACTGCTTCCAGACCTTCGACCAGAACAGGCCACCCACCTTCGATGTGGTGATCTCGGGTAACACCTGCCGCAACGTGGATGCGCAATGCCTGATCGCCACGGGTGACCGGAGTGGCAACAGCGGCGCCCCCGCCGACGTTCCGTCGATCATTTTCCAGGGGAACAAGTGCGCCAACAACGGTGCCCAGGCGGTGAACCTGCGGCGCTGGCCGCGCGTGCAGGTACTCAACAACACCTTCTCCGGCCCGAACCTCACGCGGGCGGTATTGATCATCGACGGCTCCACCGGCGCCTCGGTGGTCGGTAACAACACGACCCAGGGCCGCCCCACGGTGGACATCGACAACTCCTCCCGGCCTGGGTTCCACGGTGAGGGCAACAGCCCCGCCTGAGGACCAGCCGCCGTTCGCCGGTGCAATTCAACTGCCGACTAAGGATCACGAGCATGCCACTATCGCATCCGGCTTACCAGCGCGGTTCAGGCCACCACGAGGTGGCGATCAACCCGGTATTCACCCGCGAACCGGTGCGGATCCCGCGCAACCAGTTACCGTCGACGGAACTTGATCCGGACACCGCTTACCAAGTGGTCCACGACGAGCTGATGCTCGACGGTAATGCCCGGCTGAACCTGGCGACCTTCGTCACCACCTGGATGGAGCCCCAAGCCACCCAGTTGATGACGGAGTGTCTTGACAAGAACATGATTGACAAGGATGAGTACCCCCGGACCGCGGACCTGGAGCTGCGGTGCGTGCGGATGCTCGCGCGGCTGTGGCACGCCCCACCCGCACCGGATGCCACCGGCTGCTCGACCACCGGCTCCAGCGAGGCCTGCATGCTGGCCGGTCTCGCGCTCAAACGCCGCTGGCGACATGCCCGCGCGGCCGCCGGCAAACCCGTCGACCGCCCGAACATCGTCATGGGCGTCAACGTGCAGGTCTGCTGGGAGAAGTTCGCCAACTACTGGGACGTCGAGGCGCGCCTGGTCCCAATGGAGGGTGAGCGCTTCCACCTGTGCGCCGAGCAGGCGCTGGCGCACTGCGATGAGAACACCATCGGCGTCGTCGCGGTCTTGGGCTCGACCTTCGACGGCAGCTACGAGCCAGTCGCCGAGATCTGTGCCGCCCTGGATCACGTGCAGGCCAGTAGCGGGCTGGACATTCCGGTGCACGTCGACGGAGCGTCCGGCGCGATGATCGCCCCGTTCTGTGACCCGGAGCTGGTGTGGGACTTCAGGCTGCCCCGGGTCGCCTCGATCAACACTTCCGGCCACAAGTACGGCCTGGTCTACCCCGGTGTCGGTTGGGTACTGTGGCGTGACGCCGCCGCGCTCCCCGAGGACCTGGTGTTTCGCGTCAACTACTTGGGCGGGAACATGCCCACGTTCGCGTTGAACTTCTCCCGCCCCGGCGCGCAGGTCATCGCCCAGTACTACAACTTCCTCCGGCTGGGGTTTGAGGGCTACCGGCGCGTCCAGCACACCTGCCGGCAGGTGGCCACCACGCTAGCGGAGGAGATCAGCGAGCTGGGGCCATTCCGGCTGCTCACCCGCGGCGATGAGCTCCCCGTTGTCGCCTTCACCCTGCACGAGCAGATCAGCGGCTATTCCGTCTTTGATGTCTCCGCCGCACTGCGCGAGCACGGCTGGCTGGTTCCCGCCTACACCTTCCCCGAACACCGCACTGATCTGGCAGTGCTGCGGATCGTGGTCCGCAACGGGTTCACCCACGACCTCGCCGGGTTGCTGCTGGCCGACCTGCGCAGCGAGCTGCCCCGGCTGAGCCGCCAACCCAGCCCGCAACGAGGCACCGAATCCGCCTCTTTTTCCCACGGCGCTACCCCACGCCACCATCCCGCCGGACACCATCCCGCCGGGCACCCTAGCTCGCCACTGTGATCAGCCCACGCTGACGCGGTCATCCGCACGCAGCGTGGTGGTCAACACCGGACGCCACCCTTGACAAAATTAGCCTAGCCTAATCTAATGTCCGTTATGGGTAGTTTTGTTTCTGAAGTGACGTTGGCGCCGTCTGTGGCCGCATCGTGGCCCGCTTGGTGGCGAGTGCTGAGCGGATTTGCCTACTTCGTCGCTGTGGCGTCGGTCATTGGTGGGACGTTGACCTATCTCGCGGTCGTGCGTCCGGTACTGCGGGCGAAGGAGACGGGGATCGAGGACGCCGACGTGGTCGTCATGCGGCGCCGGAGCGCGACGCTGCTCGCGTCGTCTGGTCTCGTGCTCGTGGTGGCCGCTTATCTCCAACTCGCGAGTCAGGTGGCCCGCGCGGACAAGAGCACGTCGTTCGGTGCGGCGCTGGCCCCGGCCCGGATGTGGCACTACCTCGCGCAGCCCGCGAAGGCTGGTTCCTGGGTGTCGTCGGGGACATTGATCCTGGTGCAGAATCTACTGTTCGTCGTGGTGGCCGCGCTACTCGTCGCTCTGTTCGTGTCAGGCGTCCGGGACCGTCTCGACAGTGTGGCCACGGTCGCCGCATCGTTGGCGGTGACGGCCTCGTTCGTGGCTTCGGTGCCTACGAACCTGGGCGCCCAGACGTTCGACAGCGTGCTCGGCATCGTCATGACCCAGACCCACATCATCTCTGGTTGCACCTGGCTGGGCGGCCTGGGCGGCCTCGTGTTGCTGAGTCGGATCCGGCCCGCGCTCGGTAAGCACGCGGGGTTGTTCTGGGCTCGCATGTGGCAACGCTTCAGTGTCCTCGCGCTCACCGCCGTGGGCGCGGTGATCACCTCAGGTTTCTGGCTGGCGTGGAAGCACGTCGGGCGTGTCTCAGAGTTCGCCACCACGACATACGGTCGGTTCCTGTTCGTCAAGCTCCTCTTGGTACTCGCTCTGGTGTCGGCCGGCGCCTACAACCAGCTCCTGCTCACACCGCGTATCGCAAGGGCGCACGCGGCCGGTGAAATCAGGAAAGGTTTCCGTCTCACTTTGCGCCACTTCCCCGCCGTGGTAGCCGTTGAGACCGCGCTCGGGGTCTGCGTGCTGTTCATCGTGCCTTTCCTGACCGGCTCGGCCCGTGCTCAGGCCGGTGACGGTGCGGCTCCCACCGTCGACGGCGGCATCCTCGCTCTGGGGCTCCTCCTCGTCGTCAGTCTGGGAGCCACTTTCTACGCGGCACACCGAGTATCCTTGCTCCTCACCCACCGGGCCGAGGTATCCGGTAGCTCCGCGGTGTCCTCCTGAAAACCCGAGCAGCACAAGAATGAGGCCTCCCCGAAGCCGCCTCGGTCCCAACGCCCCCGTGCCGATGTATGGCGTTAATCGTCCCGCGGTAAGTCAAAAATGTAGCCAACTCCGCGGACCGTTCGAATTCGAGTCGGCCTGTCCGCGTCGCACTCGATCTTCGTGCGAAGCCGGCGAATGTGCACCTCCAGGTAGTTCCTGACCTCCGCCCGATCCGGACCCCATGCGTTGTCCAGCAACTCACGCCGGGTGACGACCCGACCGGCATTGTCCATCAGTTGCCGCAGAATCACGAACTCCTTGTGAGGCAGGTGAACCGGTGTTCCCCGGACAACAAGCCTGTGCCCATCAAGCTGCAGCTCCACGTCACCGACTCTCAGGACCCGCAGTCGTCCGAGAGTCCGGGGATCGACCGACAAGTAACGGCTTGCCTCCGGCGTGTTCATTGGCCACCAGCTCTCGATCGAGGACATCATCCAGTGAGACCATCTGCCCGCATCCCCGAGGATCCGGCCGGCCGGCTGAACCAATGAACGATCATCTCGCCGCTCGTGCTGACCGTCAGAGTGGTGTCACTCCACGGGCTCCGACGCGGCGGACATGGTGCGGTTATCGCCCTGCGGTGATTGCCTGCTGGCTGTCCCTCGTGAGTCACCGGGCACCTACTTTCGGGGTCACGCCCTCAACGCTGAGTTACAGGCGGCTCTGTACGCATAACGCGGCAGTTCTGCCGCATCGTTGCAGTGCCGACTACTTTTGGCTGTTGAACAGGTTAGCCTAACCAACTATTGGGGTAAAGGCAGGTATCTCATACGGCCTAGTTCAATGCATAGAGTTACGGGTAGGAGTGTCGGTGGTACACAGCCTGGAACGAAGCCGATCAACGCTGGCGACCCCTGGCATCTGCGGTGTCGGTGGTCACCGAACGGGGCCGCCGCTTCCGGGGACCGCATACCGCCTTGACTGAGATGGTGGCCCGCGGACCGTACCTGATCTTGTAGACGCCCGGTCGTAGACTGCCGCTGATTGCCAGGCGACCCGCCGACGCTTCACCCTGCGGGGTTCCAGAAGTCGGCCTGCGTCTCTGACCTGGGTGATCGGTGTACTTGGTCGCCTCGAAGTGGACATACCCGAACCGTGTCGGGCGCCCGCCCGTCGATGACGCTGTGGCCGTGCTGATCGAGCGCCTGGCTCGTGAGAGCCAGAGCTGGGGATACCAGCGAATCCAGAATGAGTTACTCAAGCTCGGTCACCGTGTGGTGAGTGTCCACGATCCGCCGCGTTCCGCGGCGGTTGCGGATACCGCCGGTACCCGGTCCGTGCACCTGCTGGGCACCACCACGAACCCCGATAGCCGATGGACCACACAGCAAGTCCGCAACCGGGTGATGGATCTCGGCGATCGGGTCACTGACGTCCGGTTCCTTCGCGGGCGTCGGCGCGTACGCTCAGCAGCTATGAGCACGTCCGCCGTGGATCGGGTGTTTGCCACGGCCGGCGTCCGGTTCGCTTACCTGTTCGGCTCCCGCGCGACGGGCCGGCATCGTCCGACTAGCGACGCTGATATCGCCATCATGCCCGGACAACCGCTAGACCTGCTGATGGAGGCTGGTCTGGCCGACCAGGTGGCGACTGCGCTGCAGAGCGGGGCGTGCAACGTCCTCTCACGCCGCTGAGCGGGTGGTCTCTAGCGATCCTTGGTCGCTAGGGCAAGGTGACCACTCCCTTGCCTGCGGTGGCCTCGGCGAGGCGGAGGCTGGTGCTTCGGTGAGCACGATGTGGGTGTGGTGCAGCAGCCGGTCGACGGTGGCAGTGGCCAGGGTTTTGGACATGATCGTGTCGAAGCCGGAGGGTGTAGGTTGCTGGTGTCCTGGCCCACATGCCCTGGAGGGTCATTCGCCGCGAACGCGGCCTGGTTGGCGCTGGCGGCCATCGCCCACAACCTCACCCGCGCCGCGGGTTGCCTGGCTAGCCTGTTTCACGCCACAACGCGCACCGGCACCCTTCGCCCCCAGCTGATCATCTTGCCCGCCTGCATCGCCTGACGATCCCGCCGCATCACCCTGTGGCTACCACTCAACTGGCCACACCGACACGCCTTCAGCAGCCTGTTCACCACGACCCACGTCTCACCACACCCAACCTGAACAGCACAAACACCGCCTCATCAGGCCCGACCGCAGCGACCGCAGCGGAAACGCTGGGCAGACT
>JBOHFY010000309.1:0-3182 GCA_050699895.1 Pseudonocardiaceae bacterium | reverse complement strand
TCACCGGGCCGAGTGATCATCGGCACCGAGGCCATCGAGATGAACTCCTCCCCGCGCAGCTCAGGGATGTAGCGGTACCGCGGGTCTGCCCGCTTGTTGTCGGTGATCACCACCGGCTCGCAGTGCGCGGCCACCCACCCGGATACCCCCTCGCCGACCGGTAGCTCGATCCGCCGGGCCAGCTGGTCGAAGGGGGCGGTGGCACCGCTCAGGCGCAACCGGTCGCCGCCGGGGTCCAGCAGGTGTACGAAGCAGACGTCGGTGGAGGTGGTCTCGGTGATCAGGTCAGCCACCCCTTGAGCGATCCCGTCGAGGTCCAGACCCGCCGACAGGATCTCGATCACCCGGTGCAGCAGCTGGGCGTCGGAATCGGTGCCGGCCAGGCCAGGCCGCGAGCGGATCACTGGAACACGCCCTCCCGCAGCGCCGCGGCAACCGCGCCGGAGCGGTCCGGGACGTCCAGCTTGCGGTAGATCCCGCGGGCGTGCGTCTTGACGGTCTCCTCACTGACGGACAGGCGGCCGGCGATGGCGCGGTTGGACAGCCCAGCCACCATGAGCGCGAGCACCTCGCTCTCGCGCTGGGTCAACCCGAGGCGCGCCCCTGGCCAGAACTCCCCACCGCGCAGGTGGGCCACCGACATCGCGACCTTCGTCGCCAGGCTGGGATCGATCAGGACCTCGCCCCGGTGGATCCGCCGCAGGTGGTCCACCAGCTCCGCGCCGCGCACCCGCTTGAGCAGGAACCCGGCGGCGCCGAGCCGCAGCGCCTGGTAGAGGTACTGCTCGTCGTCGTAGACGGTCAGGAACACGACCTTGCACGCGGGCTGCCGCTTGCGGATCTCCGCGCACAGGTCCAGCCCGCTGGAGCCCCGTAACCGGACGTCGAGCAAGGTGATGTCGGGCTCCTGCCGGGCGATGATCTTCATCGCGAGTTCCGGCTCGGTGGCCTCGCCGACGATCTCGACCTGGTCAGCATAGGTGGCCAGCATGGCGCGCAGCCCGTCAAGCACCATCTGGTGGTCATCGACGACGACAACCCGCAGTGGGCCCCGGAGTGGCCTACTCATGGCAGCAGCCTACGCACCGGCGGCAGCGGCGCGGCGACCAAAAAAGCCGGCGACCACAAGATCCCTAGTCGAGTTCGGTCAGGAGCGCGGCGTAGTCGGTGGCCCCGGTGAGGTGGCGCAGCAGGAATGCGGTGATCAGGGCCCGGCTCATCCGGCGGGTTCCGACCTCGGGGCTGCTGCCGATGAGCACGTCCGTCCAGTGCGAGCCCAGGGTGAAGCCGAGATGGCTAGCCTTGGGCAGCGTCCGCAGCCGCACGGGACCGGCCCACGCCCTGGCCACCGGCTCGGCATGCCCGAGCGCCGGTGCCAGGAGATCCTTGCCAGCGACCACGTGCAGACCCGGCATGGTGCAGCCGCGCGCGGCGGCCACCGCTGAGGGCAGGGTCTCGGCCAACGCCAGCGTGGCCACCGCCGCGCACCGGTCGTCGGCGGCCGCCGCGAGCACCGCGCAACCGCCGCCCATGCCGTGCCCGACCAGACCCAGCTTGGCGGGATCGACGCTGACCTGGCCCTCACCCAGGCGCACCCCGGCACAGATGTCCAGCACCGTGCGCAGATCGGTGGCGAACTGATGGTGCGACGCCAGCGCGCCGCGCTGGGTGGCCGGCGCCGCCGCGACCACACCCCAGGTGGCCAGGTGGCGCAGCAGCTCCTCGTAACGTCTCGTCGGCTGCAGCCAGCCGTGCCCGAACGCGACCGCGGGCAGCCCGTGCCCCGACCGCGGCGTGAACACCACGCCGGGGACGCCGGCCGCCGCCAGGTCACCGCGGGCCACCGCATGCGGACCGGGCCGGGACAGCTCCTCAGCCGTGCGGCGGACGGCGGGATCGCTGCGTGCCATGCGCCGGACGGTATCGGATTCGCCCCCACTGAGGGCTAGCGTGGCGCGCATGTGCGGAATTGTGGGCTATATCGGACATCGTGACGCCCTGGACGTCGTCCTGCGGGGTCTGGGTCGGTTGGAATACCGCGGCTACGACTCCGCCGGTGTCGCGGTGCTCACCAGCGCCGGCACACTCACGGTGGCGCGCAAGGCCGGGGCCCTGGCCAACCTGGTCAGCGAGCTCGAAGCCACCGGGCGGGCGGCGTTGCGGGGCAACACCGGGATGGGGCACACCCGCTGGGCCACCCACGGCGCGCCGACCGATCGCAACGCCCACCCGCACCGCGACGTCGCCGGCAGGCTCGCCGTGGTGCACAACGGGATCATCGAGAACCACGCCCAGCTGCGTGCGGAGCTGGAGCGCGGCGGGGTGGAGCTGACCAGCGACACCGACACCGAGACCGCCGCGCATCTGATCTCCGCGCAGTACGCGCGCAGCGGTGACCTGACCGCCGCGGTGGCGGCGGTGTGCCGCCGGCTGCAGGGGGCATTCACCCTGGTTGTCACGCACGCCGAGGAACCCGACCTGATCGTCGCGGCGCGCCGCTCGTCGCCGCTGGTGGTGGGCGTGGGCGAGGGGGAGCACTTCGTCGCCTCCGACGTCGCGGCGTTCATCGAGCACACCCGCGACGCCGTCGAGCTCGGCCAGGACCAGGTGGTGACGATCACCCGCGACGGCTACCGGATCACCGATTTCCACCGCGCCCCCGCGCGGGGGAAGCCCTTTCACGTCGACTGGGACCTGTCCGCGGCGGAGAAGAGCGGCCACGACTACTTCATGCTCAAGGAGATCCAGGAGCAACCCAGCGCCATCGCCAACACCCTGCGCGGGCACTTCGTCGACGGCCGGATCGTGCTGGACGAGCAGCGGATGGACATCCAGGAGCTGCGGGACGTCGACAAGGTCTTCGTGATCGCCTGCGGGAGCGCGTACCACTCCGGCATGGTCGCCAAGTACGCCATCGAGCACTGGTGCCGGCTGCCGGTGGAAGTCGAGCTCGCCAGTGAATTCCGGTACCGCGACCCGGTGCTGGACCGCTCCACCCTGGTGGTGGCGATCTCGCAGTCCGGGGAGACGATGGACACTCTGGAGGCGGTGCGCCGCGCCCGGGAACAGAAGGCCCGGGTGCTGGCGATCTGCAACACCAACGGGGCGCAGATCCCGAGGGAGTCCGACGCGGTGCTCTACACCCACGCCGGACCGGAGATCGGGGTGGCCGCCACCAAGAC
>JBOHFY010000308.1:0-2607 GCA_050699895.1 Pseudonocardiaceae bacterium | reverse complement strand
GCACCGGACGAGGTGGGCCCGGCTACCGCTTCGGCGATGAGTCGCATCCTGAGCTGCAGTTCACCCGGCCTTACCTGCTGGCGATGGCCAACGCGGGCCCGAACACCAACGGCTCGCAGTTCTTCATCACCGTCGGCGCCGCGACGCACCTGAATCGCAAGCACACCATCTTCGGCGAGGTAGCCGACGAGAAGTCCCGCATCGTGGTGGACGCGATCGCGGGCACCACGACCCGCGGGGACCGTCCGGAGAAGAACATC
Organism: Pseudonocardiaceae bacterium; assembly: GCA_050699895.1. Taxonomy (GTDB): domain Bacteria; phylum Actinomycetota; class Actinomycetes; order Mycobacteriales; family Pseudonocardiaceae. Next base: position 2,347 of record JBOHFY010000308.1, on the reverse strand, counting down.
GTGATCGAACGAGTGACGGTCGAGCCGGCCGGGATATGAGCTCAACGACCGGTCCCGTGTGTGTCCGGCACCCGGGCCGCGAGACTGGGGTGCGGTGCACCCGCTGCGACCGCCCCGCCTGCGCCGCCTGCCTGCGTGAGGCGTCGGTAGGCTACCAGTGCGTGGACTGCGTCGCCGCGGGCGCCGCTTCGCGACCACGCGCCAGCGCCATCCCGTGGGCGCGACCGACCGGCCGTTCGGTGGTGTTCCCAGCTCTCATTGCGATCAACATCGCGGTCTTCGTGGTCACCGTGGCACAAGCGGGCAGCCTGTCTCACAACACCGACGCGCCACTGTTCCAGCAGTGGGCCCTGCAGCCTGAGGCGGTCACTCACGGTGCGTGGTGGCAGCTGCTCACCTCAGGGTTCCTGCACATCGGGCCCCTGCACATCGCCTTCAACATGATCGCCCTATGGGTGCTCGGCAGGGACCTGGAGCCGGCGCTGGGTAAGGTCCGCTTCCTGGCGGTGTACCTGGTCGCGCTGCTCGGCGGCTCGCTGGCCGTCTTTCTCTTCGCTGATCCGGTGAGCGACACGGCGGGCGCATCGGGCGCGGTGTTCGGGCTCATGGGCGGCCTCGCCGTGGTCCTGGTGCGGATGCGGCTGTCCCCACGCCCGGCGTTGACCATCATTCTGCTGAACCTGATCATCAGCTTCACAGTGCCGAACATTTCTCTCCTCGGACACCTCGGCGGCCTCATCTCGGGCGCCGCAGTCACCGCCGCGATGCTTTACGCCCCCAAGAAGACTCCCCGATAAAGGCCTCTCGCTCGATCCGGGGTCAGCGCCAGCCCATGGTCATCAGTAGCCCGATGATCATCAAAGCAAAGCCGATCAGGAAGTTCCAGTTGCCTAGGCTGCTCAGCAAGGGAATCTTGTCGACAGCTAGGTAGTTGACCACCAGCCACAGCAGGCCCAGGAGCATCGACCCCAGCATGACGGCGACGTAGAACGGGTGCGAGGGGCCCGCGACGCGGACCTTCACCACCCCGGGCTGATCGGTCGGCGGGGTGTAGGCCGACTTCTTCCGGACCTTCGACTTCGGCATGGTCATTCCTCGTGTGCCGGGCGGGATGTGACGGGCTGGCTGGGCGCACACCGGAAGGGCGCTCCTCGGACACGTTACGGCACCCACTACCGTCTCGATGCTGGCGTCACCGGCGCGCCCGCACAAGCGAGCCGGTGGCGATACCGCTGTCCTGTGAGGAGGTCACATGAGCCATCTGCGGTCCCCGGTGCGGAGCTGGCCACCACTCGGCTGGCCGCCACCACGTCGGCGGGCGGTCCCCCTGCGCGGTGTGCTCCGCGGGTTGGGTGAGCTGCTCCTGACAGCGGGCCTGGTGGTCATGCTGTTCGTGTGCTACGAAACCTACGTCACCAACTTGTTCTCCGCGCACAAGCAGCGCGCGGCCACCGCCAAGCTGGATGACACCTGGCGCAACGGGCGAGGTGTGGTGGACCGGCCCGTCACGGGCGCGGGTATCGCCAAGATGTACGTACCGGCATTCGGACCCGATTTTGTGTTCACCGTGCTGCAGGGCACCGACCAGGACACCCTGGCGATCGGGCCGGGCCACTACCGGGGCACCGCGTTTCCCGGTCAGCTGGGCAATGTCGCGATCGCCGGACACCGGGTCGGCAAGGGCTCGCCCTTCAACGCTCTGGATCTGCTGTCCTCTTGCGACGCCATCGTGGTGGAGACGGCGGACCGCTGGTATGTCTACCGGGTTCTGCCACTGCAGGCTGAGTCCATCGGCTGGACCCAGGGAAAGGGCACGCAGCCACGGTGCCGAGGTGTCGAGCCACTGTCCGGGCGCTACACGAACGTGGTGGGTAAAACGATCGTGCTGCCCTCACAAGTCGAAGTGATCGCTCCGGTGCCTGGCCATCCGGGCCTGGCCCCCGCCAACCGGCTAATCACGCTGACCACGTGCCACCCGCAGTTCTCCGCCCGGGAGCGGCTGATCGTGCATGGGGTGTTGGTCGCTTCCTACCGGAAGGTCGAGGGTCAAGAGCCGGCCGAGCTGGCCACTGGCGCCTGAGGAGGATCATGTACGGCTGGATCTGGCGGCACCTACCTGGGTCGCGCGCGGTGAAGCTCCTGCAGGCGCTGCTGCTTGTGGCGGCGGTGGTGACATTGCTGATGCTGGTGGTGTTCCCCTGGGCGGAGCCCCGGCTCCCGTTCAACGCCGTGACGACGGGCTGAGCCCCGGCCACAGCGCTTCGGTCAATCATCCGGTTTGCCCTGCTGGTGTCCACTGGTGATTGTCGAAAGTGAGGTGTGGCCGTGCCGCTGCGCACGGCCACAC
>JBOHFY010000307.1:0-12267 GCA_050699895.1 Pseudonocardiaceae bacterium | reverse complement strand
CGTCAACACGACCGCGACCGGGTGATCTCGGCCCTGAGCACCGCGCCCGTCGGACACCACCGCGAAGCGTCGTAGCAAGTCAGGGTCATACAGCGCGACCGAGGGCAGAGATCAGCGTCGGGCGACTCGCCCGCAACCGCGCCGTCGAGTGCTGTCGCGTAGGCGTCACCGATGACAGGATGAACCAGCAACGAAGCTCCGGTGGCAACGAGAAGTCTGTGAAGGGACCGCTCGTCCTACGGAGCTTCGTTTGCCTACCGGCGCGACACGCCAACGATCACCAATCTCGTCACCAGGTTGCGCCACCGGATCAAATGATCTTGAAACGCCCGTGCGTCGGGCCGGGGCTCGTCCAGTCGTCCATGGCACCGATGAGGATCTGCTTGACCCGTTCTTTTGCCTCTGTCAGTGCCAGATCGATAAAGCTTTGGCACTGGTTGAGAGGTATGCCTTGGCTGAGGCAGAGCAAAATGCCGATTATCTGCAAACCGCGAGCGACTGCGACGATCTTTTGATCAATTACGGGTATAGGTATTCGCTGCACAAGTTCTCTGGCTATAGCGCGCTCAACGGCTTGCCCCCCATCCATCCGGTGACCCGGCTTGCGACTGATCCGGTGAAATCGTGCAGTGCCTTCTTGCTGTCCAGGAGGCTTTTAGCCATATCTGCGAGGACTTTGCAGTCCCTTCGCCGTCGTCTGCCGAACAAGCGCTTCCAGGTATTGGTCGAGATGCACTCGAGAGCTCGAGAGGCGACCGCGTCCTGCCATCCATCGGTGATGGTATCGACACAGAACGCCGCCGCTAGATCGGCACGGTTTTGCTCGTGTGTTGTCAGGTTGTTCGGCCGTACCCGCCGAGGGGCCTTGGCCCGTTCCCGCTCCAGGCCCTTCTCGGACTTCTCTGCGGCCGGCCGCGGTGCTGGTATGGCCGGTCGCTGTTTGGGCTTGGCCCGCGCCCGCTGAGTTCGGTTGTTGCTGCGGACTGGCGCCCGCCGCGTGCTGGTCCGCACTCTGGGACGTGGTCCGCCGTCTGGCATGCCCGGGTGCTTGTGGCAGCGCATTCCGGCCTTGGTGACTGGGTTCTGACAGAGGTTGTGCGGCGGCGTCGTGTTGCGTGCTCTGCACTTGGCCACACATGGAGTCTCCGAGCCGACACAAAAGCCGACAAGGGGTGGCCGAGAATTACAGACGGGTACTTTCTGGTGAAGGTGAAACGGTGTGGCGTTCCCGGTAACTCCTCCACGACCTGACCTGGGCTAGCTGGCAGTACGACCGGACGAGCTCCGCGACGCCGTCAGCGAGCGGGGCGTAGTGGCCAGCGTTGAAGAAGTCCCGCCGCCCGGCGATCATCTCCTTGCTATACCCGGGGTCCTTGGGCCGCCGATGCCGAGCCAGCAGCAGATTGACATACCCCTCGCGGGCGGCATCGAAGCGATGGCCGTTGCTGCACACGTAGCTTCCCGGCGCGGGAGGCAGGGGCTCTGCGCACACCAGGCAGGCGAACACCGGAGAATTCATAGTATCCGCAGGGCCACGCGGTGTCCGGGTTACTGGCGGTCGGTGTTGAGCGAGCACTGCGCGCGGAGCTGCCGTGAAACGTTACAAGGACTCTGCCGCACTCCGCCGCGGGCTTGAAGTACGCCTGAAGCAGGAATCAGACGACTCGGGTATGGATCTCGGTCGACTGCGTCGCAGGGTGGTCTTCGACCGCGTCGCAGTCCGGCTCGCGGCTGCGCCGGGAGCCGGTTGGATCCTCAAGGGTGGCGCCGCCCTGGAATTTCGGTTTCTCGATCGAGCGCGAATGACCAAGGATCTCGACCTCGCTATTCGCTCCAGGAAATCAGACGGTACCGAAGTCCGCGAGTCGCTGATCGAAGCCTTGACTGCTGACCTCGACCAGGACGACTTCGCGTTTCGGGTGGGAGCGCCTATGCCGCTGGCAGTAGACCGAGGGGGCCGACCTGCCTGGCGGTTCTCGGTCGAAGCATGGCTAGCCGGAAAATTGTTTGCCGGTGTTCGGCTGGATATCGCGGAACGTCACGAGGAGCTGGCGCGCACGGAACTCGTGGAGCTGCCCGGAACGCTGTCCTTCGCCGGAGTTCCTGCCCGCTCCATTGAAACTGTTGATCGGTTACAGCACTTCGCCGAGAAACTGCATGCGTTGACCCGTGAGTATCCCGATCGATTGAACACTCGCATCAAAGATCTTGCGGATCTGGTGTTACTCATCGAGACCGGGCTGAGCCCAAATCGCACGCTGGTGGACACGGTGGGTCATGTTTTCGCCATGCGTGACACCCATCCGGTTCCGGTGATTATCCAGGATCCACCGCCTGCTTGGGAAGCCGGTTACCCCGAGATCGCGGCTGGCCTGACAAACATGCCGCCCGACTTCGCCTCCGCGCTGGCCCTCGTGCGTGCGTTCTGGTCGAAAGCACTGAACAGTGATCATGAGACGGATGGCTGACATGGCAGCATGGACAACCCCGCCGAGACTACCCCGAAGAAGCCTTGGCGGGCACGGTAGCCACCAGTGAAAGGTCCAGGCCGCCCGGGAACACGCGATTGCCAACGATGTCGGATGCCACGGTCAGGGGCATTGGGGTGGGGTGCCGCGATCGGGCCCGATTTCGCTCCATTCGTTCGGTGTGGCGCCCCGTTTGATGACCTCGCACAATCGCCGCTCGGCCTGGGACTCCCGCACGGTCCACAGGAATACGCGACCGTCACCACCGGCGCTCGCCACGATCGCGCCGTCGGGACTGAACGCCACCTCATTGAGGGTGTCGATGTGCCGATCGAGGTTGGCCGACACGGTTCGGCTGACCACGTCGATCAGCCGAACCGTGTCGTCATCACTTGCGGTGGCCATGGTGGCACCATCCGGGCTGAATTTGATATCACGCACCGCGGAGCTGAAGCGGGGAACAGACCCCACGAGCTGCCAGGTCGAGGTGTCCCACAGCTGCACTATGCCGTCGTAACCACCAGAGGCGAGCACTCGACCATCCGGGCTATAGGCAAGGGTGTACACCGGCTGGGGGTGCCCTGGCAGGTCCGCGCGAAGCTTGCGGGTGGCCCTGTCCCACAGCCGGATCCGGCCGTCGCCAAGCCCGCCGGCGATGGTTGCCCCGTCCGGCGCGAAGGCCAGCGACCACACCGTCTGATTGTCGGCGGGTAGCCGGCCGATTTCCCGGCCGGTGGCCGCGTCCCAGATCACCGGCTCGGTGTTGGGTAGATCTGGTTGGCCGAATTTGGGGGGCACCCGGATACCGGTAGCGACTACTATCGCCCCGTCGGGACTGAATTTCGGTTCTTGGAATTGTACGGTGTCCGGTCTGGTCAGCACGGCTCGTTGAACCCCGGTGGCCGGATCCCACAGTCGTATCGTGCCGTCGTCGCCTGCGGCGGCAAAGATCTTTCCGTCCGGCCGGAAGGCAACGCCCTTGACCGTCTTGGTGTGCCCGGTGAACTCGTGTAACAGCTTACCTCGCTTGACGTCCCAGAGCCGGACCGTGTGGTCGGCGCTGCCGGAGACGAGCGTCTGCCCGGACGGATCGAATGCGATGCCGACTACGGCGCTCACGTGAATGAAGGAGGTCAGCTGAAACCGCCACAGCTGCACCGGGCCGTCGTAACCCGCAGTCACCAAACGATGCCCGGTGTGATCGAAAGCTACGTCCCGAGCGTTAACCGGGCTGGCTAGCGTATATTGCTCGCTGGTGGCTAGGTTGATGGCACTGATTGCTCTGAAGGTGCCGCTGACAACCAGCCAGGTGCCGTCTGGGCTGAACGTCATCCCGTCCGGCGCACCCACCCCGTCGCCGAAGGTGTAGATCTTCTTGGTCTGACGCTTTTCGACGTCCCACAGTCGCATTGTTTTATCAAAACTCGAGCTGGCCACGACGCGGCCATCCGGGCTGATGGCGACGCGCGTGATCAGATCAGTGTGGCCGAGCAGCTGCGCGATCTCCTGATGAGTGTGCAGATCCCACAGCCGCACCATCTTATCCTTCCCAGCCGTGGCCAGCAGCCGCCCATCCGGACTGAAGGCGATACTGAAAAGGACATCCTGATGACCGGTGAGCGTCGCCAGCTGAGTGCGGCTCGTGACGTCCCAGAGTTTCACGTTGCCCTCCCGATCGCCGACGGCCAATACCATCCCGTTGGGACTCAATGCGATTGCGCTCCCGGAGGTAGGAAACACCGCGAGCTGTCGCCGAGTGGCGACAGCCCACAGTCGCAGTCCGTCTGTGGCGATGGCATTGCTCACCAGAGTCCTGCCGTCGGGACTGAACACCACCGTGGTCACGATGGGGGGCTCCTTGACCCCTTCTTGGCGAGTACTGGCAGGCAGATTCGCCACCTCGTGACCGGAAGCGGCATCCCACAGCCGGATGGTCCCGTCCGTATAGCCGCCTGCGGCGACCAAGGATCCGTCCGGACTGAACGCGGCGCTTTGCACCGCGCCTCGGTATCCGCGCAGGTCGCCGTCGTAGTTCTCCATTTGGGTGCTGAGCAGGCTGCTGCGGGTCTCCACGTTCCGCGAGGTCTGCCAGGCCTTCAGTGCCAGCAGCATGGCGCGTCGCGGGTTACTGACCCGGATGGTGTTCGCTTCGGCGGCCAACTGGCGGGACAGCGCAACCTGACGCGCCGCCTCGGTGGTGCGTCGCCCTTCCTCGGCAGTACGTTGCTGGACGACGGCGACACCGGCGGTGACCAGAGCGAGGACGAGCAGCACCGATAGGACGGTGGTGGCGCGTCTGCGCCGGTAGCGGTCACGGCGGATGCTGGCGTGCAGGAAGGTGCGAGCCGTCGGGCTGAGGTCGACGCGGTCGGTGACCAGCGCCCGATGCCGCTGCGGCAACCACCGGGCGAGTCCGCGCGTCGGCGGCTTGTCAGCAGGCACGCTCGTTGTGGACCGGCGGCCGACGCCGATCCGGGTGCCGGTGTCGGCGACGGCGGCGGCCAGTTGGCCGCGTTCCCACAACCGGTCAGGCGGGCGGTCGTCACCGTGCCATTCGGCGGCGGCCTGCTCGACCGCGCGGCGGGCGCGCAACGCCGACTCAGCGGCCGTGATCGCCTGAGCCAGCGGCGGCCAAGCGGACAGGAACGCTTCGTGCGCGACGCTCACTACCACAGTGCCGTTGTCGGTGTCAGTGATCAGCAATTGGCGGGCGACGAAGGCGTCCCACTCGGTGGGCAGCGGTTCCGCCAGCTCGTCACGGCTGACCCGCCACCGGGTGGGGCGGCCCTGTTCATTGATGGTCACCAGCCGCAGCAGCCCGGCGATCACCTCCTCGGGGCTGCGGCTACCGGCCTCGATCGCAGCGGCCAGTGCCTCCTTGGCCCGGAGAGTCAGCGCGCCCTGCACCCCGCCGAGCTGCTCGTATCGCCCGCTCGACAGCCGTCCGCCCCGGGGGATGCCATCGGCGAGCTGGGCCAGGGTGAACGCCAGCAGCGGCAGCGCCTCCCCGCTGTCGGTATCGGCGACCAGTCGAGTCACCAGGTCGGGGTCCACCCCGATGCCCGCCAGCTGGGCCGGGCCTTCGATCACCGAGCGCAGTGCCTCCCGGTGCAGCGGCCGCACGGGGACGATGCGGGGCGGTGGCAGCACGGCCAGTTCGGGATCGGCTAGCAGCTCGTCGAGGAACTCCGACCGCAGCGTGCCCACCACCTGCACCGGACCGGCCAGCGCCGGGCCCAGCAACCCGGCGAACCGGGCCCGCTGCGCTGGCGCGGCCTGGGTGAGCAACTCCTCGAACTGGTCCACCACGACCAGCAGACGCCGACGATCACCAGGAGCCTCCAGCAGCAACTCGTCGGCCAGCTCCGCCAAGCCGACCTCATCGAGCCGGCTGCGCACCTGGGCCACCGTCCACTCCAGGCCGACCTCGCGCGCCGCGCCCGCCAGCTCCCGGACAAGTGCGGCCACCGGATGGGTTCCTGGCACGATCGGCGGCAGGGTCCACCAACCCGGCTCCCGCGCCATCAACGGCACCAGCCCCGCCCGGACCAGCGACGACTTGCCGCATCCCGACGGGCCCACCACCAGCAGCGCGGCACCCTCGGCGCGCTCCGACGGGGACCGCAGCCGCGCCGCGAGCTTGTCCACGTCACCGGAGCGGCCGAAGAACACCCGGTGCTCGTCGATCTCGAACGGGCGCAGCCCCGGGAACGGGGCACGATCGTCCGGCCAGCCCGTCGCCCCGGCCGCATCCACCCGGCGCAACGCCTCGGCCAGCGCCGCACGGGCCGCGACCGGATCACGCGTCAGGTCGGCCAGCTGCAGCGACGTCAACAGCGAGTAAGCCACCCCCGGCTCGGCCAGCACTGGCAGCAACCGGCTGCCTTTCGTCCGGGCCGCCCCGACCTCGGCCGCGCACCACAGCGAGGTGACGTAGGCCGAGGTGACCAGGCAGACCACGGCTTGGGCCCACTGCAGCCGCTCGTGCAGCCGCTGCTCCCGCTGCTCGCCGACGGCGATACCGTCGCGCGGATCCTGGTCCAGGAATACCTCATGGCCATCGTCGATCAGCCACCGGTGCACCTCACCCGCCAGCGCGGCGTCCTCGCTCGCGTGGCTGACGAACACCCTGGCCACGACAACTCTCCTGATTTTCGCTGGAAAGAGTGATAATATCGCCTGGTCAGGCTATCAATAGCTACTATTAGTTGCCGAATCGGGAATCTGAGCCCCTCGGCATCCACCGTCGGTGTCTTGTTTCACCGGGCGCGTGCGTTGGCCGCCAACACCGGTGTGGCGTCCTGGAGGACGAGCGTTGCCTGGCGGCGTGAGCCGCGGTGGCACGGGCGCCGCGTCGTCGAGCTCTCCATCAGGCTGGCGTTGCTAGTCTGCGTGCATGACTGAACTGGTTTCCACTGCAACCGTCTCCCGATTGGACAAGAGCGGGCCAGTCGTCTGGAGGGCCCTTGACGGGGAGCACCGTGCCGCGTTCGAGGCCGAGTTCCGAGCCGCTCTCGTCCACGTTGCCGAGACGTTCGATGTTGACCGCCTCACCCAAGTGGTGCGCCGTTGGTGGCCTCGCGCGGTGCTTGACGCCCATCCTGACCCGATCGCCGAGCACATCGGACAGTGCCTCATCAACGGTGACCAGTCAGTGCTCACCAAGACCGCAGCGGAGCTGCGCGCAGAGATGGTCCGCCAGGGCGAATGCGCTACGAGGTGATCTTTGCCTCCTACGCGGAGGAACTCCGGGAGAGCCTCCCGCCGGGAGCGAAGCGGGCGCTGGCCGGCAAGGTTCGGTGCCTTGCGCAAGATCCCACCGAGGATGCGACCTACAGCAGTAAGACCGATCGGTGGACCAGTCATTTCGGGGACTGGGGTGTGATCGAATATACCGTGCACTCAGCTGTGGTACGGGTGGTTGTGCTCCGCGTCGCCTGGACAGATAGCTGATCAGAGCCCGTGCTTGAGCCGCACGTCGGCTCCCGGTTCGTCGAGGAGCTCGTTGTCGTGCGGGTCCTGCTGCTGTCCACCGGCTATCCTGATGTCACAACGAGTTGGAGGTGACCTCGGGACATGTCGATCGAAGAAGTGGGTGTCGCGGAAGCCAAGCGCAGGTTCTCTGAGCTTGCCGAGCGGGTCAGCCGTGGGGAGTCCTTTGTGATCCTCAACAGAGGACGTCCGACGGTCGCGCTGGTACCGCCTCAGCGGGCCCGTCACAGTGACCACAAGCCCGTCGGCTTTGCGGCCGTCGCCGGGGCGCTGGCTGAGTGGGACACGATCGATGAGGACATGGCGGAGGTCGTCGCGACTCGGAAGCAGGCGATCGACCGGCCGGTTTCCCCACTAGCGTGATCGGTTACTGCCTGGACACGGACGTGATCAGTGCCGTACTCAAGCCCGCGCCACCGCTGCATCTCATCCGGCGGTTGGCGGTGACTCCCGCTGAGTGTCAGTTCACCACGGCTATCACGGTGAGTGAGCTGATCTACGGCGCGGCCCGCCGCCGCAACGCTCAGCTCTCCGAACGCGTCCAACACCTGATTCACGACGCTGGCGTGGTACTGCCCTTCGATGAGGTTGCCGCGCATACCTACGGCGACCTTCGGGCGACGTTAGAGCAGGCGGGGCAACCACTCGCCGAACCAGACCTCCGGATCGCCTCGATTGCGCTCGCGAATGAGCTGACGGTCGTGACCGGCAATGTGCGCCATTTTGCCCGCGTCCCCGGGCTTGTGGTGGAGAACTGGCTCGAAGAACCCTGACATGCCCGACACGAGTCAACCCGACGACCGCCTGCGCGTCTGGTTTATCGCCTAAGCCCGTTTTTCGACCCGTCGGAAGTCATCATGGGCATGATCAGCAGGCGAACCCTCGCCACCTTCTTCCTCAGCATCGGGCTGGTCGCCGCTGGCGCCGTCCCGGCGCAGTCAGCGGTGCCGCCAGCCTCAGGCGTCCCTGTGCTCACCGGCGCGGCGTTCGCCACGGTGGTCGCCACCCCGGCGCAGGCCCATGACGACGCTGGTCACCCCAGCTACCCAGGGCCGCAGAAGTTCCGCACTCGTAATCTGACCAACGTCATGGCGGTCGGGATCACCGGTGACGTCGAGGGTTATCTGTCGATCGGGGTCGGGATGCGCAAGCAGACCTGGGTCAAGGTGTTCACGCTGGACGCGCCGACCCGGGTGGTGATCGACGTCGGCCGGTAGGTTGGGTTGTTGTGCGGATCTTGCTGCTGTCCACGGCTGACACTGACCTGCTCGCCGCTCGGGCCAGCGGCGCCGGTTACCGGCTCGCCAACCCGGCCCGGACCGATCCCACCGAGCTGCCCGCGCTGCTCGACGGGGTGGACGTGGTGGTGCTGCGGTTGCTCGGCGGGCGGCGGGCCTGGGAGCCAGGCCTGGAAGCGCTGCTGCGGGCCCGGTTGCCGACGGTGTGTCTGGGCGGCGAGGCGGTCCCGGACGCGGAGCTGATGACGGCCTCTACGGTCCCGGCGGGGGTAGCGGCGCAGGCGCTGAGTTACCTGGTCGCTGGCGGGCCGGGCAACCTGGACCAGCTGGCCCGGTTCCTGTCCGACACGCTGCTGCTCACCGGGGAGGGCTTCGAGCCGCCGGCCGCCACCCCGGACTACGGCGTGCACGACGCGCGCGAGCCCGACCCGGCACGCCCGACCGTCGGCATCGTGTTCTACCGGGCGCACGCGCGGGCCGGGAACACCGGTTTCGTCGACGTGCTGGCCGATGCGCTCCGCGCGGCCGGAGCGAACGCGCTGCCGGTGTTCTGTGGCTCGCTGCGCGGTCTGGGCAGCGAACAAGCCCACGGGCTGCGCGCGCTGTTGGGTCGGTGCGACGCGGTGGTCACCACGGTGCTCGCCGCGGGCGGCAGCGCTGGGGCCGAGGAGGAGTCCTGGGACGCCGGAGCGCTGGCTGAGCTGGACGTCCCGGTGCTCCAAGGCCTGTGCCTGACCTCCTCCCGGGCGAGCTGGCAGGCCAGCGACGCGGCGCTGTCCCCGATGGACGCCGCCATGCAGGTCGCGATCCCGGAGTTCGACGGGCGGCTGGTGTCGGTGCCGTTCTCCTTCAAGGAACCCGGGCCGGACGGGATCCCGGTCTATGTCGCCGACCCCGAGCGGGCCGCCCGGGTGGCGGGAACCGCCGTGGCGCTGGCCCGGCTGCGGCAGGTGCCCGCCCGTGACAAGCGGATCGCGATCGTGCTGTCGGCCTACCCGACCAAGCACGCCCGGATCGGTAACGCGGTCGGGCTGGACACCCCGGCCTCAGCCGTGGTGCTGCTGCGTGCGCTCGCCGAGGCTGGCTACGACCTCGGCGACCTGGACGTCGAGGCGCTGGAGGGCGACGCGCTGATCCACCGGCTGATCGGCGCTGGCGGGCACGACGTGGAGTGGCTCACCGAGGAGCAGATGGCGACCTCGGCGATCCGGGTGCCCACCGCGCGGTACGCCCAGTGGTTCGCCGCCCTGCCCGCGCCGCTGCGCGAGTCCGTCGTGGCGACCTGGGGCGAGCCGCCTGGGCAGCTGTACGTGTCCGACGGTGCCATCTACGTCGGTTCGCTGCGGTTCGGCAATGTAGTGCTGCTCATCCAGCCGCCGCGCGGGTTCGGTGAGCACCCGGTGGCGATCTACCACGACCCCGAGCTGGCCCCCTCGCACCAGTACCTGGCCGCCTACCGGTGGCTGGAGCACTCCTTCGGCGCGCACGCCATGGTGCACCTGGGCAAGCACGGCAACCTGGAGTGGCTGCCCGGCAAGGGGTTGGGGCTGGCCGCGCGGGACGCCCCGGACGCGGTGCTCGGGAACCTGCCGCTGGTGTACCCGTTCATCGTCAACGACCCCGGGGAGGGCACCCAGGCCAAGCGCCGGGCGCACGCCACCATCGTCGATCACCTAATCCCGCCGATGGCCCGGGCCGACACCTACGGTGATCTCGCCCGCCTCGAGCAGCTGCTCGACGAGTACGCGACCGTCGCCGCGCTGGACCCGGACAAGCTCCCCACCCTGCGCGGGCAGATCTGGACGTTGATCCAGAGCGCCCAGCTGCACCATGACCTGGGCGCGGACGCGGCCCCGGGTGCGGCCGAGTTCGACGAGTTCGTGCTGCACCTCGACGGGTACCTGTGCGAGATCAAGGACGTGCAGATCCGCGACGGGCTGCACGTGCTGGGCCGCGCGCCCGAGGGCGAGGAGCTGGTCAACGACGTGCTCGCGGTGCTGCGCGCCCGGCAGGTGTTCGGCTCCGGCGCGGCGCTGCCCGGCTTGCGCGCGGCCATCGCGGAGCGCATCGGCCTGGAGGAGCAGGGGCCGCTCGCCGACGTCGACCGCCTGGAGGCGCTGGCTCGCACACTCGTGCTGGGCACTCAGTCGGCCGGGTGGGACCCGGCGAAGGTGCCCGCTGTGGTGGCCGAGGTGTTCGGGGAACCCGACGCCGGGGTGGTGGCGGTGCTGCGGTTCGGGTGCACCGAGCTGGTCCCGCGGCTGGCCGGCACCCCGGCCGAGATCACCAACGTGCTGCGCGCCCTGGACGGCCGGTTCATCGAACCCGGACCCTCCGGCTCGCCCACCCGCGGCTTGGTGTCGGTACTGCCCACCGGTCGCAACTTCTACTCCGTGGACCCCAAGGCCATCCCGTCGCGCAACGCCTTCGAGGTGGGCGCCGCGCTGGCCGACTCGTTACTCGCCCGCCACCGCGCCGACACCGGTACCTGGCCCGCCTCGGTGGGCCTCACCGTCTGGGGCACCAGCGCTATGCGCACTCAGGGCGACGACATCGCTGAGGTGCTGGCGCTGCTGGGTGTGCGCCCGACCTGGGACGACGCCTCCCGTCGGGTCACCGGCCTAGAGGTGGTCGGCCTCGAGGAGCTTGGCCGGCCCCGCGTCGACGTGGTGCTGCGCATCTCCGGCTTCTTCCGGGACGCCTTCCCGCACGTGGTCGCGTTACTGGACGATGCGATCGCCGCCGTCGCGATGCTGGACGAGCCCACGGAGCAGAACTTCCTCGCCGCGCACTACCGGGCCGACCTTGCCGCACACGGCGACGACCGGCGGGCCCGCACCCGGATCTTCGGGTCCAAGCCCGGCGCGTACGGCGCCGGGCTGCTGCCGCTGATCGACAGCCGCCAGTGGCGCACCGACGCCGACCTCGCCGAGGTCTACGCCACCTGGGGCGGTTACGCCTACGGGCGGGGCCTCGACGGGCTCGGCGCGCGCGAGGACATGGAGCACGCCTTCCGGCGCATCACCGTGGCCGCCAAGAACGTCGACACCCGCGAGCACGACATCGCCGATTCCGACGACTACTTCCAGTACCACGGCGGAATGGTCGCAATGGTGCGCTCCTTGACGGGCGGCAACCCGGCGGCCTACGTCGGTGACTCGGCGGTGCCGCACGCGGTCAAGACCCGCACGCTGGCCGAGGAGACCCGCCGGGTATTCCGCTCCCGGGTGGTCAACCCTCGGTGGATCGCCGCCATGCGGCGCCATGGCTACAAGGGCGCTTTCGAGCTGGCCGCCACCGTCGACTACCTGTTCGGCTTCGACGCCACGGCGGGAGTGGTCGAGGACTGGATGTACCACCAGCTCACCGAGTCCTACATCGTCGATCCCGGCGTGCAACAGTTCCTGCGCAAGTCCAACCCGTGGGCGCTGCGGGGGATGACCGAGCGGCTGCTCGAGGCCGCCGACCGGGGCCTGTGGGCCGATCCCGACCCGGCGGACCTCACCGCGCTGCGGGCGATCTACCTGGACCTCGAGGGCGAGTTGGAGGGCTGATGCCCCCGTGAGTGG
>JBOHFY010000306.1:0-19311 GCA_050699895.1 Pseudonocardiaceae bacterium | reverse complement strand
GATCGGGCGACATCACACAACAGGTCATGACCCCCCGGAGAACGGACCCAGTGGGTCTTGTTTTCGATGGCGCCCCAGTGCCCGCGTAGGAGTTGGCCCAGGTCGGGGCCATCGGCTCTGGTCGGGGTGAGGCTGGTGACGCAGTGGGCGACCTCTTTGGTTCGGCGCTGGTTGTCGAGGTCACCGACGTAGCGGATGACCCGGAACAGCTGGGCGGCGTGGGGGAAGTCGATGCCCATCTGGGGGGTCACCGTGACGGTGCGCGGGATGCGCTCTTCGGTGCGGCCGTGGCCTCGGTCGTGTTCGGTGTGCTCAGCGAACTCGGCCGCCGGACCGGACAGTGCCCGCTGTGCGGCGGCGAGCAGGTGGGGCTGGTTGGCCTTGATCGTCATGATGTAGTCGGCGTGCTTGACACTGACGAGGTGCTCAGCGGTGGCGCGCTGGGTGTGCAGCGCGTCGACGGTGACCACGGTGGCGGCCAGGTCCAGCTCGGCCACCAGCGTGGCGAGCTCGGTGATCTCGCTGCCCTTGTCCGGGATCTGGCGCTGGGCGATCACGATCGCGCCGTCGTGGGTGGCCGCCCCCAGCAGGTGCGGGCGGGCGTGACCACCGCCGGCCGCGCCACGCAGCGACTTGCCGTCGATGGCCACCGCAGGCAGCCGGGTGCCCTCGACAGTGCTCGCCCGCGGGGCCGCGACCCACTCGGTGCTGCGTCGTTGCGGGTCGGTGGCATCGACATTGGCCAGCGCGGGGCGCAGAGTGGCCTCGCTGGGCGTGGGGATCATGCCGGTCAGCGGGTCAGGCTTGGCACCCAGCGCCCTCAGTACCCACGGTGGGGCGTCCGCGGCCCACTGGGCCTGGGCGGCCACCTCGTCGTGTCCGGCGCACGCCGTCGCGGCCACCACCACGGACAGCAGAAAACCTAACTCGTAGCGCAAGCCTTGCCGAGACCGGTGATCAACCACTTGGTTCAAGTGCTCAGCAAGCGCGTGGCATCCGGCAAGAACAGCCCCCAGATCGCCACCCGCGTCCCCGCCCACAGGCTCGGAGCGGTCCTCGGCAATGAACCGCTGGCCAGAAGCGGGTCGGACAGGGCAGGATGACGACACGGGCACGGTCCTTCGAGACGATCAGCGGTGTAGGAACCTTGATCCTCTCTAGGGACCGCGCCTGACCTGTAAGAAGGCACACAATACGGCGTGTCCACCCCAAACCACCTCAACCGCCCAATGCGGTCATTTCCCAAACATGACGGAGCCCTGGTCCTGTAATCGATCGATATTGGAGGGCTCCGCGATTCGGCTGGCGAATGGCGGTTGAACAGACGGGTTAGCCTGTCGAAGGTGACTGAAGGCAGGCGGACCGCGCTGTCCCTGGCGCGGCTGGGGCTTACCGACAGGGCCGCCGCGGACACTGTGACGCGACTGGGGTGGTGGCGTCACGGGCTGCTCCGCCGGGACGCGGAGGGCGCCCTGTGGGCGCTGTCCCGGGCACCCGACCCGAACCTGGCGCTGCGCGCCCTGGCCCGGCTGGCCAGCGCCATGGGCGAGGGGGCCACCGGGGGTGGGTGGGCCGAGCTGCACGGGTTGATGTGCCGAGACCCCGGGGTGCGCGGGCGGCTGCTCGGCGTGCTCGGCTCGTCGACCGCGCTCGGGGATCACCTGGTCGCCAACCCGGAGCGCTGGCGCGGTGTGGCCGGCTCAGCGGCGGCCCAGCCCGGCTGGACGGACCGGGTGGTGCCGCGGCTGCTCGCCGCCGTCGGCGCCGAGCCCGCCGATCCGCCCTCCGGCAGTCTGGTGGGAGCCCGGGCATCGCTGACGGGCGTCACGGCCGCGCGGGCGTTGCGGGTCACTTACCGTGACCTGATCGCCGAGCTCGCGGCCGCCGACCTCGCGGCGGTGGTGGAGCCCGAACTGCCGGTGGTGCCCTTCGAGCGGGTCGCGGAGGCACTCGCTGAACTCGCGGTCGGGGTCCTGCGCGCCGCGCTGGCCGTCGCGGTGACCGAGATGGCTCCGGATGGGCAACCGCCCCGGCTCGCCGTGATCGCGATGGGCAAGTGCGGCGGGGCCGAGCTGAACTACGTCTCCGACGTTGACGTGATCTTTGTGGGTGATTCCGAGGACGAGCTGGCCGCAGCCACCAAGCTGGCCTCGGCGACGGTGCGGCTGGCCTCGGCGTGTTGTGAGGTGGACGTGGCACTGCGCCCGGAGGGCAAGGCTGGCGCGTTGGTGCGCACGCTAGAGGGGCACCTGGCCTACTACCGCCGGTGGGCCAAGACCTGGGAGTTCCAGGCGCTGCTCAAGGCCCGCCCGATCGCTGGTGACGCCGAGCTCGGGGACCGCTATCTGGAGGCCGTCACACCCCTGGTGTGGACCGCCGCGGACCGGGAGAACTTCGTGGCCGAGGTTCAGGCGATGCGCCGCCGGGTCGCTGAGCATGTTCGGCCCGAGCTGGTGGACCGGGAGCTTAAACTGGGCCACGGCGGCCTGCGCGACGTGGAGTTCGCCGTGCAGCTGCTGCAGCTGGTGCACGGCCGCGGCGACGAGTCGCTGCGGGTCGCGTCCACTCTGAAGGCGTTGGCCGCGCTGAGCGCGGGCGGGTACGTCGGCCGGGACGACGCCGCGAACCTCGCGGCCTCCTATCGGTTTCTGCGCCTGCTGGAGCACCGGTTGCAGTTGCAGAAGATGCGCCGCACCCACGTGCTCCCGGCTGATGACGACACCGCGGCGTGGCGTTGGCTGGCCCGCGCTGCGGGGATGCGGCCGGACGGGACCCACGACGCCCTCGGGGCGCTGCGCGCGGAGCACACCCGACAGTCGCACCGGGCCCGCCGGCTGCACCAGAAGCTGTTCTACCAGCCGCTGCTGGAGGCGGTAGCCAGGGTGCCCACCGAGGCCTACCGGCTCTCGGAGTCCTCGGCGACGACGCGGCTGGCGGCGCTGGGCTACGCCTCACCGCGGGGGGCGCTGGGCCATCTGCGGGCGCTCACCCACGGGGTGTCGCGGCGCGCGGCGATCCAGTCCGCGCTGTTGCCCGTCCTGCTGGAGCTCCTCGCCGACACCCCAGACCCCGACCGTGGGCTGGCCGCCTACCGACGGGTATCCGAGGCGCTCGACGACACCCCGTGGTACCTGCGGCTGCTGCGCGACGAGGGCGCGGTGGCGCAGCGGCTGATGGCGCTGCTGGGTACCTCCCGGATGGTGGCCGACCTGCTGGTCCGGGCGCCCGAGGCGCTGCGGCTGCTGGCTGACCCGGACGAGCTGGCTGGCCGTGACCCGGCGGAGGTGGCGACGTCACTGCGCGTCACCGCATGCCGTCATCGCGACCCCGGTGCCGCGGTGACGGCCGCCAGGGCGCTGCGCCGCCACGAGCTGTTCCGGATCGCTTGCGCCGACCTGCTCGGGCTGCTCGACCTCCACGCGGTGTGCGCCGCCCTGTCCTCGGTGTGGACCGCAGTGCTGGCCGCGTCGCTGGATGTCGCGCTGCGCGCTGAGATCGAACGCCGCCAGGCCGAGCCGGCCCGGATCGCGGTGATCGGGATGGGCCGGCTCGGGGGCGCGGAGCTGGGCTACAGCTCCGACGCCGACGTGCTGTTTGTCTGTGATCCGGTAGCCGGAGCGGACGAGACCGAGGCGGTGCGCTTCGCCTCCTCAGTCGCTGAGTCGGTGCGCAACCTGCTCGGCTCAGCCAGCCAGGATCCACCCCTAGTGATCGACACCGGGCTACGCCCGGAGGGACGCTCTGGCCCTCTGGTGCGCACCTTGTCGTCCTACCAGGCCTACTACACCCAGTGGGCGGCGCCCTGGGAGGCGCAGGCGTTGCTGCGGGCCACCCCGGTGGCCGGCGATGCGGATCTGGGGGAGCGGTTCGTCTCGGTCATCGACCCGGTGCGCTACCCCGAGGGCGGGCTGACCGAGCGCCACGCCACCGAGATCCGCCGGATCAAGGCCAGGATCGACGCCGAGCGACTGCCCCACGGCGCCGACCCGACTACCCATACCAAGCTTGGCCGCGGCGGGCTGGCCGACGTGGAGTGGACCATCCAGCTGCTGCAGTTGCGGCACGCGCACGAGGTCCCAGCGCTGCGAACCCCGTCAACAGGAACCGCCCTGCGGGCCGCCGCCGAGGCTGGACTGCTCTCCAGCGCCGACGCGGAGGTCCTGCTGGCGGCCTGGAAGCTCGCCACCAAGACCCGCAATGTGCTCACCCTGGTGCGCGGCAAGCAGGTTGACCAACTGCCCAGTTCCGGCCGGGAATTGGCCGCCGTGGCCAGGGCCCTAGGCCGCGCCGCGGACGACGACCCCGGCCAGGCGATCGACGAGTACCGCCGCACCACCCGCCGAGCCCGCGCCGTCGTGGAACGCTCCTTCAACACCTGATCCCTCACCACCCCTGGCGCATTCAGCGGGCTGAGCGGGTTTATCCATGCCCGAATAACACCGCTCCGCCCGCTGAATGCGGGGGAGGCGGTGGTGTAGCGCTGACGCGGGTGACGATGTCGTGGGCGACGACACGGAGCTTGGCGTTGCGGTGCGAGGATGCGGCCCGCAGGACGTCGAACGCCTCGTCCGCAGTGCACCGGTTCTGGCCCATGATGATGCCCAGCGCCTGATCAATGATGGTGCGGGAGACCAGGGCGGCTTCGAGGTGGCGGGTGAGCTCGACCTGATCGGCCAGCCGCCACGCCAAGCGCAGCGCTCGGGACGCCTCACCGGCGAAGCCTTCGGCTCGCCGCAGCTGGTCGGCGGTGAAGACCCCGGCCTGGCGAGAGTAAAGGTTGAGCGCCCCGTACTCGCCCGTGCTGATCAATAATGGGACCGAAAGGACGGACCCGATCCCGTGGGCGAGAGCATCCACGCGGTAGGTGCCCCACCGGTCGTCATCGGCCAGATCGGTGATGGCCACGACCTCGCCGGTGCGCATGGCGGTGAGGCAGGGCCCGTCACGATGACCATACTGCACCTCATCGAGGTTGATCGCGATGGCGTCACTGCCGGCCACGGTGACCGGCCTGCCGTCGCGGCTCAGGGTGATCCCGCACGACAGCCCGGGCCCGACCGTGCTGGCGGCGTAGTGCGACACCTCCACCAGGAACTGGGTGAAGCTCTCGGTGTCGATCAGTAGTTGCTGAAGCTCGGCGGCAGCGGACGGGCCGAGGGCATGCTCCTTCATGAGATCGTCACAGTCAGTATCAACGCAGTCGCGTATCAACGCAGTCGCATATCGTCGCAGACGGCGCGCCGTTGGCTCGACGGACTCGGAGTGCCTCCGATACGGCTAGGGTCGCACATCAGGTGGAATGTGGGCTACCGCCGCCCGGTGAGTGTTACGTTCAGACCACGGTCCAGCAGCGTGGCCACGCCCATGACGGCTCGATTGAGCCCCTCTCGACCGCCAGCTCGCCAAGGCGGCATTGGTGGACTCATCGTGCGCAACTGCCCCGGAGGCCAATCGATAATGATCTCACACTCATCACATAGCACGGGGAGAGCATCGGCCGATCCGCTCCCGTCACTGTCCCGCAGGATCGCTCGTGACCATACCGACCAGCCAGGAGTTCCATCGGGCGATGTGGCCGGGGCACCCGTCCTGGCCGCGGTGTGGTGCTGCTCGGTAGGCGCCACCTGGACGCTGGAGCTGCGCGAGCCGGCCCGTGACACCGCGCTCGGGACAATCGTCGACTGGATCAGCTCGGGCGTGCCCGTCTCCCAACCAGTGCCGGACACGCTGGCCCGCGAGCTGCTCGCCGCCCGCGGGCTGCGGCTCATCAGCGAGTCATCCGCTGCCCGCTGCACCCGGAGTCGGCACAGCATTGGCTACGTGTGCGCCGACTCCGAGCTGTAACACTGGCGCCGCGGGTATCCACGGCGCGAAGATCGTCGAAAGTGAGTCGTGGCCGTGCGGGCTTGCACCGCTATAGCTCACTTTCGACGATCAAGCTCCGCTACGGACTGCGGGGCGGGGCGATTAGCAGTCGTAGTAGAGGGCGAACTCGAAGGGATGCGGGCGCAGCCGGAGCGGGTCGATCTCGTTCTCGCGCTTGAGCGCGATCCAGGTCTCGATCAGGTCGGGGGTGAAGACGCCGCCTTCGAGCAGGTAGTCGTGGTCGGCCTCCAGGCGGTCGATCACCGCGTTCAGGCTCGACGGTACCTGCGCGACGTTCTTGGCCTCCTCGGGCGGCAGCTCGTAGAGATCCTTGTCGATCGGCGCGGCGGGCTCGTAGGCGTTTTTGATCCCGTCCAGCCCCGCCATCATCATCGCGGAGAAGGCCAGGTAAGGGTTGCCTGAGGCGTCTGGGCACCGGAACTCGATGCGCTTGGCCTTCGGGTTGTTGCCGGTGATCGGGATCCGGATGCAGGCCGACCGGTTGCGCTGCGAATACACCAGGTTCACCGGTGCTTCGTAGCCGGCCACCAGGCGGTGGTAGGAGTTCACCGTCGGGTTGGTGAACGCCAGCAGCGACGGCGCGTGGTGCAGGAGGCCGCCGATGTAATGCCGGCCGATGTCGGACAGCCCAGCGTAGCCGGACTCGTCGTGGAACAGCGGCACACCGTCGGTCCACAGTGACTGGTGGGTGTGCATGCCGGAGCCGTTGTCCCCGAACAGCGGTTTGGGCATGAACGTGACGGTCTTCCCGGCCGCCCACGCGGTGTTCTTGATGATGTACTTGTAGAGCTGCAGGTCATCGGCCGCGTGCAGCAGGGTGTTGTACTTATAGTTGATCTCCGCCTGGCCCGCGGTGCCCACCTCGTGGTGCGCCTTCTCCACGGAGAAGCCGCACCCGATGAGGTGCGTGACCATCTCATTGCGCAGGTCGGCGAAATGGTCGGTGGGCGGCACCGGGAAGTAGCCGCTCTTGTAGTTGACCTTGTAGCCCTGGTTGCGGCCGTCCTCTTCGGCGCCGGTGTTCCACCAGCCGGCCTCCGAGTCGATCTCGTGGAACGCGCTGTTGGGCGTGGTGTCGAAGCGCACCGAGTCGAAGCAGTAGAACTCGGCTTCAGGACCGAAGTAGGCGGTGTCGGCGATGCCGGTGGAGGCCAGGAACTCCTCGGCCTTGCGGGCCACGTTGCGCGGGTCGCGGCTGTAGGCCTCCCGGGTGAACGGGTCGTGCACGAAGAAGTTGATGTTCAGCGTCCGCTGCGCCCGGAACGGGTCGATGCGCGCCGTCGCGGGGTCGGGCAACAGCAGCATGTCCGACTCGTGGATCGACTGGAACCCGCGTACCGACGAGCCGTCGAAGGCCAAGCCCTCCTCAATGATGTCCGCGTCGAAGTATGCGGCCGGGACCGTGAAGTGCTGCATGACGCCCGGCAGGTCACAGAAACGGACGTCGATGAACTCGACGTCCTCGTCGGCGATGAAGCGCAGGACCTCATCGGAGTTGGAGAACACCGGCGTTCACTCCTTCGTACGCTGTGCTGTGGACCGACGTGATCGGTCAGGTCGGTGCGGCGAACCTAGGTGGGGCGAACCTAGGTGGGGCGAACCTAGGTGGCCAGTGTTGCCCGACCGTCACCCGGGTGTGTGGCCAAGGTTACGAGGATGGTGGGGGGCGAGGCTAGCCCGGTCGGGGGAATAGCCTAGGCGAGTGAGCAGGTGGACCCAGACCTGGCTATCCGGCCCGCCGGAGCACCCCGCTGAGGGCCCCCGTGGGGAGCGGGACACCGGCGCGCGGGACTATCTCGGCCAGCGGCTCGGATTGCCCGAGCACGGACCGGGTTCCGCCGCCGGCTTCGGCCCCCGCATCGTGGCCATCGTGATCGACTGGCTGCCCTGTTCGGTGGCGGCCCAGCTGCTCACCACGAACCCCGCGTTCTCGGCCCTGGCGTTGTTCGCGGCGATCACCGCGCTGTCCATCGGGATCGCGGGTCGTACCGTCGGGCAGGCTGTGGCGGGGCTACGGGTGGCGCTGCTGGATGGGCATCGGGCCGGTTTCGGCGCGGCGGTGATCCGCACCGTGCTGCTGTGCCTGCTGATCCCGCCGGTGGTGTACGACACCGACGGCCGCGGTCTGCACGACCGCGCCGTGGGGACCATCGTGCTGCGGACCCGCTGAGCGCGTTCAGCGGCGGCGCGCGGCGCGCTGCACGTTGCGCATCTTGGTGCCCGGCGGCAGCGGGCCCTTGGGCATCGCCGCACCCCGGGTGGCGAGGATGGTCAGCTTGCTCTCCAGCCCGTCGATCTGCGCCTTGTCGATGTTGCGCGGCAGTTTGGCCAGGTGCCGGGGCAGGGTGGCCAGCGGGACCTGGCCGTCACCGTTGCCCACCGTGACGTCGTAGATCGGAACGTCCCCAATCAGCCGGGATACCCGCTTCTTTTCCTGCGCCAGCAGCGGTTTGAGCCGATGCGGGGCGCCTTCGGCGACCAGCACCACCCCGGGCCGCCCGATGACCCGGTGCACGGCGTCCAGTTGCGTGGTGCCCGCCACCGCGGGCGTCACCTTCCACCCGCCGCGCAGGTTCTCCAGTGCCCAGGCCGCAGCGCCTGGCTGGCCCTCGGCCTTGGCGAAGACCGTGCGTTGAACCCGCCGCCCGAAGAGAAATATCGCACCGAGCCCGCCAAGCGTGATAGCCAGCGGCAGGGCTACCCACTGTTGGTGGAACAACAAACCCACCCCGAACCCCACCGCGGTGATGGCCAGGAATACGCCGATCATCAACGGCAGCAGGGCCTTGTCCTCGCGGCGCTGGATGGTGAAGGCCTGGAGAAGCTGCGCCCGGCGCTGCTTGGACGCGGCGCGGCGCTCCTGCTTGGCGGCTTTCGCCGCCTCTTTGTCCTTGGCCCCAGCGGCGGGCTTGGGGGGCGGTTTGGCGGGCATAGCTCATAGGATACGTGCGGGTCACCGGTTGGTGACTACTTCGGTCGGCGGTGCGCGATGGCCTGGGCGTAAAGCCGGCCGGCGCGGTAGGACGACCGGACCAGCGGCCCGGCCAGCACTCCGGCGAAACCCATCACCTCGGCGGCGTGGGCATGCTCGACGAACTCCTCCGGCGGGACCCAACGGTGCACGGGGTGGTGCCGCGCCGAGGGCCGGAGGTACTGGGTGAGGGTGAGCAGCTCGCATCCCGCGGCGTGCAGGTCGGCCATCGCGGCGGTGACTTCCTCCGGCTGCTCACCCAGGCCCAGAATCAGGTTGGACTTGGTGACCAGCCCCGCGCCCCGCGCCGCCCGCAGCACGTCCAGTGACCGGTCATACCGGAACGCCGGCCGGATCCGCTTGAAGATCCGTGGCACTGTCTCCAGGTTGTGCGCCAGCACCTCGGGTGCGGAGTCGAAGACCTCGCGCAGCCGCTCGGGGCGGGCGGTGAAGTCGGGGATGAGCAGCTCCACCCCGGTGCCGGGGTTGAGCGTGTGAATCTGCCGGACGGTCTCGGCGTAGAGCCAGGCGCCGCCGTCGGGCAGGTCATCACGGGCTACCCCAGTGACGGTCGAGTAGCGCAGTCCCATCGCGGCCACCGATTCGGCGACCCGGCGTGGCTCGTCGCGATCCAGCGGGGCGGGGCGGCCGGTGTCGATCTGGCAGAAGTCGCAGCGCCGGGTGCACTGGTCGCCACCGATGAGGAAGGTGGCCTCGCGGTCCTCCCAGCACTCGTAGATATTGGGGCAGCCGGCCGCCTCGCAGACCGTGTGCAGTCCCTCCCGCCGCACCAGGCTTTTGAGCTCGCGAAACGACGGCCCCATGGTCGCCCGGACCCGGATCCACGGCGGCTTGCGCTCGATGGGGGTCTGGCTGTTGCGGACTTCCAGCCGCAGCAGGGTGCGGCCGCCGGCATCAGATCCTGGGGGTGCCACGCTCACCGTCGTTACTCTACGCGGGATCCGGCGTCACGCCGGTCAGCTCCGCGGTGCGTTCCCAGAGCAGCTGGGCGGTGTGTTCGTCGCGGGCGGCGGGGCTGGCCACCACCCGGGCCGGGGCGCCGCGGGTCTGTCCGAGACTGGCCGGGCCGAAGTATTCGCCGCTGCGCACATCGGCTGCGGTGGCGGCGTACAGCTGCGGCAACGCGCCTCTAGCGGCACCCTGGGTGACTAGCTTGATGCCCCACCGCGCGACGTGGGCATACCGCCCGGCCGCGTACATCCGGGCGGTGTTGGCGGCCAGTTCGGTGGCAGCGAGACCGGGGTGGGCCGCGACCGCCAGCAGGTCGCGGCCGGCGGCTCGAGCGCGGCGGTCCAGCTCGAAGGTGAACAGCAGGTTGGCCAGTTTCGAGGCGCTGTAGGCGGTGGCTGGGTGGTATCGGCGCCGATCGAAGTTCAGGTCCTCGACGTCCAGCCCGCCGCCGCGATGCGCGAGGCTGGACACCGTGATCACCCGGGCTCCGGGGGTCAGGGCGGGGGCGAGCAGCCAGGTCAGCGCGGCATGCCCGAGGTGGTTGGTGGCGATCTGCAACTCGAAGCCATCCACGGTGAGCCGTGCCGGGGTGGCCATCACCCCAGCGTTGTTAACGAGCACGTCGAGCCGGTCTCCGGTGAGTTCGCGGACCCGGTCGGCGGTCTTGCGCACCGAGGCGAGGTCGGCCAGGTCGAGCAGGACCAGGGTGGCGCCCACCCCGTCGCTGTCGTACAGCAACCGCTCCCACGCCTGTCGCCCGCGTTTCGGGTCCCGGCAGGTCATGAGCACCGTCGCGCCCCTGCGGGCGAGTACGGCGGCGGTCCGCAGACCCAGGCCCGACGTGGCTCCGGTCACCAGCACCGTGCGGCCGGTCTGGTCGGGGATGTCGGCTGCGCTCCAGCGGCTCACCTCGGCTCCCCGCTCCCCGGCGATGGGTGCGCCCCGGCGCCGTCCAGGGCGTCGAGGACGGCGCGCCGCACCGAGGGCCGCACCTGCGCCACCGAGACCGGCCGGCCCAGCTCAGCGGTCAGTGACGTCACGCCGGCGTCGGTGATGCCGCACGGCACGATCCGGTCAAACGCGGCGAGGTCCGGCTGGCAGTTCAGCGCGAACCCGTGCATGGTCACCCCTCGGCTGACCCGGACCCCGATCGCGGCGATCTTGCGTTCCGGGCGGCCAGTAGCGGGGTCAGCCGCCAGCCACACACCTGAGCGCCCCGAGATCCGCCCGGTGTCCAGGCCCAGCTCAGTGCACACGGCGATCAGAGCCTGCTCCAGGCGTCGCACGTAGTCGATCACGTCAACCGGTTCGGCCAGCGCGACCAATGGGTAGCCGACGAGCTGGCCCGGCCCGTGCCAGGTGATCTTTCCGCCCCGGTCGACGTCGATCACTGGTGTGCTGTCATCCGGCCGCTCGGCCGGCGTGGTTCGCCGGCCCGCCGTGTACACCGAGGGGTGCTCGAGCAGC
Organism: Pseudonocardiaceae bacterium; assembly: GCA_050699895.1. Lineage (GTDB taxonomy): Bacteria > Actinomycetota > Actinomycetes > Mycobacteriales > Pseudonocardiaceae. The sequence continues at coordinate 8,015 of JBOHFY010000306.1, read as the reverse complement.
AGCAGCACGTCAGGCCCGGTGCCGTCGGCGCGGGCGGTGGCCAGCTCCCGCTGCAGCGCCCAGGCCTGGGTGTAGTCGATGGTGCCGAGATAGCGGACCTCGACCGGCGCCGTGGTGGCCCGGCAGGAGTGAGTAGCGACGGTCACTGGCGCGAGATTACGCCGGTCGTTGGTATCCATCAGTTACTTGAGGGCCGCGGCCAGGGCCGCGGCCAGCGTCGAGTGCTGGAAGGGGTAGCCGTGTTCGCGTAGCGCCGCGGGTACCGCGCGCTGCCCGGTCAGCACCATCTCCTCGACCAGTTCCGCGCCGAGGGCTAGGCGTAGCGCGAAACCGGGCGCTACCAGTGGGGTCGGGCGGTGCATCGCCTCGCCGACCGCTTTGGTGAATTCGGCGTTGGTGACGGGGGCGGGACCGCTGAGATTGACCGGGCCGGACAGCTCGTCGTGCTCGAGGGCGAAACGGATCGCGCCCACCTCGTCGTCCAGCGAGATCCACGGCATGTACTGCGCTCCACTGCCGAGCCGAGCGCCCAGCCCGAGTGCGAACAGTGGCTTGAGCTGGCCCAGCAACCCACCGGATGGGGAGATCACCAGGCCGGTGCGCACCCGGACCACCCGTGTCCCGGCGCGGCGCGCGACCGCTGTGGCCGCTTCCCAGTCCCGGCAGACCCGCGCGAGAAATCCAGAACCCGCCGGGGCGATCTCGTCGACCTCGCGGTTGCCGGTGTCGCCGTAGTAGCCCACTCCCGAGGCGTTGATCAGCACGGGGACCCGATGCTCAGCGACCGCCGTGGCGAGGACTTCGGTGGGGCCGATCCGGCTGTCCCTGATGGCCTGTTTGACCTCCCCCGACCAGCGCCGGGTGGCGATCGCCGCGCCGCACAGGTTCACCACGGCGTCGGTGCCCTCCAGGGTGCCGGCGTCCATGGTCGCCGCCGAGGGGTCCCAGGCCCGCTCGTCCGGGGCGCACGGGGGCCTGCGCACCAGCCTGAGCACGTCATGGCCGGCCTGGCGCAGCAGCGACACCAGCGCGGTACCGATGAGCCCTGATGACCCCGCGATCGCGACACGCATAAGGGGATCTTCTCCGGTCCGTGCCGACTCCGCGACTCGGGGTTACCCACCGAGCGGCCAGCCGCGCTCAGTCCACGTCGTCGTACCGGGCGGCGGCGTCGGGGTTGTACCAGACCAGGCGTATCTTTCCGCGGCGGGAGAACGCCTGGTAAGCGCCCTCAGGGGAGCTGAACCTACGCCCGATCGGTCGGATCACCCCGACCACGTCGGCGTGGTCCGCGAATGCCATGCCCCACGCCACGATGCGAGCGTCTACCCGCACGCCCGCCTCCTCGACCAGCGCGAACAGCTGCGGCACGTCGTCCGCTACCAGCCCTTCCACCTCCGCCGCGAACTCCGCTTCGTCACACAGCGGCGGTTCGTCACACAGCGACGTCCTGGATCTCGTCATGGTTGGTCCTCCCGACGGTGTCGCTACGATCCCGCACCATTGGGAGTGAACACTAGATCCTGACATCAAAGATCGTAATAACTCGATCGAGTGGTAATTTGATGTCAGCTCTGCATATGTAAGATTACTACTTTGGTCACTGTTTCGGTCGGGAGGTATCTCGGCATGGCTGGCTCGTCGGCACCGCTGCGGCGGTTGGGCGTGGAGTTACGGCGGCTGCGCGATGCCGCCGGCCGGACCCAGACCGACGTCGGCGCGGCGATCGACCGCTCGCACGCCACCCTGGTCAACTGGGAGCGCGGCAAGACCAAGATCAGCAAATCGGACTTGGTATGCCTGCTGGCCGAGCTCCGCGCGCCGCTGGACGTGCGCAAGGGGCTGGAGCAACTGCGCGAGGATGCCGGCCAGGGAACGAGCCAGTGGGCTGTCTACGGCCTGCCGGAGTGGCTGCGCCCGGTCGTGAGTTTCGAGGAGGACGCGGTCGCGGAGGCCAGCTTCCAACCGGTGATCATTGACGGGCTTCTGCAGACCGAGGACTACGCCCGCGCCACCCAAGTCACGGCTCGTCACTTGATCGCGCCGAGTGCGGTGGACAATCGAGTTGCCGCCCGGATGCAGCGCCAGCAACGCCTGACCGGCCCCTATCCGCTGCGGCTCCACACCGTGCTCGCCGAGGCCGTGCTGCGGCTAGAGGTGGGCGGGCCCGCCGTGATGGCCGCGCAGCTCGAGCGGCTGCTGGCGGCTACGAGCTCGGAGAACGTCACCATCCAGGTGCTGCCCTCCACGAACGCGGAGCACGTCGGGATCGCCAGCAACTTCACTGTGCTGCACTTCGCCGACCCCACCGTCGACCCACCGCTGGGCTACTTCGACGGACCGTTCGGTGGGTACCTGATCAGTGACCTGGGTGACGTCGCCTCGATGATCCACATGTTCGATGACCTGCGCGAATCGGCGCTGGACGCGGCCGAGTCCACCGAGCTGCTCGCTGCCATACTGGACGAGTACCGGAGGAAGGCGGCACTACTTGATTGATCTGTCCGCAGCCGCATGGCAAACGTCCAGCTTCAGCAACCATGGCCTGTGCGTCGAGGTCGCACTGCTGGACGACGGCCGAACCGCGGTGCGCAACAGCAACCACCCCGAGGCCGGTGTGGTCCTGTTCACCCGCGCCGAGATGGACGCCTGGATCAAGGGTGTCAAAGCCGGCGAGTTCGACGACCTCACCTGAGCGCAGACCCGCCCGGCCCCACGGCCCCGTCACCACAAGATCGTCGAAAGTGAGCCGCGACCGTGCGGTTCTGCACTGTGGCGCCACACTTTCGACGATCAAGCAGTGGTGGCTCCCTCAGCGGCCCGGCAAAGTCACAAGAACATCTGTGACCTGATCTTCCATCGCGTGTCGCGACCACGGCGCGCCACCATCAGATCAACTTTACGATGTGCCCAGTATTTGATGTGCTCAGTATGTGAGGAATGGGCCAGGCCCATAGCCGTGAACTCGACGAGACGGACCTAGGACAGGCTCAACAATGTCGGTGACGTCAAGCTCACGGACAGCGCCGACCGCGCATCCCCGCAGCGCACACCGCACTGAACTGCCGTGGTACTGGTTTGTGATCTACTCTACTGTTGCCGAGTTTGACAGGAGAGTTGTTGTGAATGGGCTGAGCAGCTCTCCTGATCCTCCTATAGAAGGATCCCGACTACGCGTGGGTGCCCCGCCCGCGCTGCGGTTCGGCGACGTGCGGAACGAGACCATGAGGATTATGCAAAAACCTCTTTGAAGAAATACAAGCCGACAGCGGCCCGAAACGAGGACAAGAAGGTCTTCAACGGCCTTCTGTAATCAGCGAAGAGAATCCGCCATGTTTTCAGGTTAGCGATGGCCCGCTCGACGGGCGCGCGCAGCGAGCTGATCTGATTATTGTAGTCATGCTCGCGCATGTACAGCTCACGGTCTTGCGGCTTGCGAACCGGGGTGATGATGTAATCAACTCCGATGAATCCCTTGTCGCCAAACGCGTCGCTGGCTAACTTGAGGATCATCTCGCACTCTGACTCCTTCAGTTTGGCCATGTCGTGCTGATTCCCGGGAACCGGCTCAGAGATGAAGGTGGCACGGCCAGCGAGATTCGTGATGATCAGCGACCCGTGACCCGTTGTCTTGTATTTCCCAGCCCACAGCTCACGCTCGCCAGCCCAGGACCAGCACGGCCACAAGGTACCGTCCACCAGGGCGATCGCGCCCCGGGTGGCCTCCGCCGCCGCCTCCGCGGATGGCCTGAACTCCGCGGTGGCCCGCTCGATCAGCGGCGTCAGGAAGGTGATGTACCGCGAGATCGTGGACTGGTCCACATCGAAGATCTCCGCCCACACCTCCTCGGTGATGTTCTGGCGTATATACCCGCTGGTGACGACAAGCGCCTCGCGCAAGTTGAGCTCCCTCGGACGGCCTTTGCCCTTATCCCATGGCTTCTCGAGCAGTTCGCCGACCCTCTGCTCCAGCGCGTCGAGTTGCTCAGCGTCCAGTCCTGACATACGATCGAACCGCAACGGCTTCTCCATCGTGAAAGGTGTGGCTTGGTCGCCTCCTTTCTATCAACCGGAGAAGCCGTTGCCTATTATTTGATGCGGCGTGTCGCCAGCTTTCGAAAAAAAGACCGCCATCTAGCATAAATGGGGTTTTGCATAAGCCTCCTAGTGTGATGCGGGTGGGGCATGGTCGCCGGTTAAAGAGCCATCGTCGTGTGCAGCGCCACCGTTTGCATTGTCCTTGGCGGTTGATGGGGTGGGCGTCGTCGAGTGCTTGGGCCAAGGCTAGGCCGCGTAGTATTTCCATCGTCAGTGGATCGTCTGCACGGTTGTGCCAGGAGTCAAACAATTCGATGATGATCTTGTTGAGTTGTGTGCGTTGCTCGTAGGCTCGCCGACGCTGCGGTGATTGGCTAGGAGCTACGTGTATCCGACTCATTCAGACCCACCCATAGACAACAGCGCACTCTCGGCTCGTGTCCGGAGGTGTGACGCTGTCCTGTGCCAACGTGGTGACCCTTCACATCCAGCCGGTCGTGTGTGGAGGCACCTGGTGTCGGGGTGTGGGGGGCATGTCACGCAAGGAAGCGGTCTGTTGCTGTGCTTGCGCCCGCCGTGGTGGTGCGGCGGCCCGGCACCAGGTGCATGGCACACGGTGGCAGGCAGGACGAAAGTGACGCCAGAGATTCCTGGATCGGGTCGCCGAGGCTGTCACGGCTGTTGTCACTTCTCTAGGGTTGACGCTCATGACAGTCAACATGGTGGGGGATGTGGCGACCGAACGGGCCAAGGTGGAAACCTTGCGTCGTCATCTCGGGGCGCACCTGGCTCTGTGTCGCACGGCGGCGGGTGTCTCACAACCCGACCTGGCTAGGGCTATCGGCAGGACACGGAGCATGGTCTCGCGTATCGAGCACGGCACACGTGTGATGTCTGAGGCACTGTGGAGGATCGCCGACGAGGTATGCCGCGCTGAGGGGGCCCTGATAGCCGAGTATCACACGCTGGCCGAGGCTGAGCAGGACTACCGTGCACAGTGTCGTGCCCACCGTTTCCAGATGCAGCACAGCCACGCCCAGACCCAGCTAGAGGCCCTCGATGCCTCGCCGGCATCCTCGCTGCGGGGCGGGAGCGGTGGGGGCGATGTGTGGCTGGAGATGACAGGTGCCGACGGTGAGCTAGCCGGGGAGCTTATGACGGTGGTCACAAAATTGGTGCAGTCGATGGGTCGCCGTCAGGCGATGCAGTTGGTCGGGTATGTCCTGGCCATCGTAGGGTTGTCTGGCCTGGACACCGAGGACTACACGCGCCTAGTGCAGGCTCTAGAGACGCCCCGTCGGGTCGATACCCGCGTCGTGGAAAGCCTGGTGATCACCCTAGCCCAGTGCAAGCGCCTAGAGGACACCCTCGGCCCATGTGAGGTACTGGACACCGTTATTGCCCAGCATGGGATCGTGCGCCGTCTCTTGCAGGGTGGCTGCCTGGACACGGTGGTCAGGCCACTGAAGCTAGTGGACAGCACCATAGCCTCCACCATTGGCACCTGCTTGATTAATATGGACCGCCCCGAGGCAGCTCAAGGCTATTTTGCCCACGCCCGCAGAGCCGGCCACGCTGCCGGTAATCCGGCGTGTGCTGCTTATGCGGCGGCCAACGCTAGTTTTGCCGCATTCCTGCGCGGTGACATCCCTGCCGCGTTGGACACCGCTGCTGCTGCTCGCAGCTTGGCGGCCCGCACCGACGACAGACTCAGAGCCCTTGCCGAGCAAATGGCTGCCGCAGCCTATGCCTTGGATGGCCAGTATGGGCCATGCATGAGCGCCTGTGCCCGTGCTCAGGACTTCCTCGTCAAAGCCAACGAGGCGGGTGCCTGCGAGTCACTGGCCTACTGGGTACACGAAGGAACTCTTGATAGTCAACGCAGCCTATTCCTGTGCCTGCTAGACAAACCCAAGCAAGCTGTGGAAGCAGCCAGCAATGCCCAGGCGCGATTTGACCGCACTTTTGTGGGCAGTTACGGGCGCTGCCAGGTGCGACTAGGCCACGCACTCGTGCTCTCCAAAGACATCACCCAAGCCGCCGGTGTCCTCGGTGATGCCGCCAACCATGCCAACTTGTCCCCACGCCTGGCGGCAGAGCTGCACACCGTCCGAGCATTGATGCAACCCTGGAAAAACACCAAAATCGTCAAAGAACTCGATGATCAACTACAAGCATGTGGACTCGCACCGACCACATACACGGCCCGGAGTCAGTGACCTGTTGTGATCAGCACGCATAAAGCGGCCATCAAACAGACCTGTGACCTTTGACGCTGCCCGTCTTCTCAGAGACGGGCAGCGTCAGGAATCCTTGCTCGGCAGCGTGCTGGACGCCGCCGGAAGAGTGGAAGGACACTCGGTGTGGCTTGACGTTGCTGATCAGTGATGCCTTCGGCCTTCTCGACCTACGCCGTGCTGACGCAGCAGTCGTTTGACACTGCTCAGGCTGACATCGAACTTCTCGGCTACCTGCCTAGCCGTCGAGCCTAACCTGTAGAGCTCGATCATAGCCTGAACATCGTCAGGCGACAGGCGATCACGCAGACGCCGTGAGCGGATCACACCACACGCGCTAGCCTCCCCATCCGCACCTACCCCGTCGTCTCGACCGGCACCCGACAAGATCCCAGCGACGCTCTGGAGCTGTTGCAGCAGGTCAGAGCGGTTCGAATAGTGTCTTAGGACCCCGACACCATAAAACCGCAGGTCAGGAGCCCATGCCAGCGGATGTACGTCCAGGTCCACGAGCAGCGTCGCGCAGGTCCGCCGGGCGTCGTGCACAGTGATCCGTCGGACGCCGGCCGCCGCGCATCGGGCAGCGAAATAACGGTTGAAGTTGCGCGGCTCGATCGGGTCGCCGTACCGGGTGGTGAACACCAGGTCCGATCGGGTCCACGCACTGCCCGCAGCCTCGCGCGCCCGGTCCTGCACCACCCGCCGCTGCTTGAGTTACGCCGCGAATCCGTTGCGGTAGGCGAACAGCGAACCCTCGCCGTTGGCTCTGATTTTCGTACTCATGCGCACGCCTCGGCGACGCGACGGGCGACGTACTCGTCTACCCACTCGAGCAGAACGCGTCGGTGGCCGCCATCCTTGAGCGAGCTGATCTGCCCGGTCGCAATGAGGAGCTTGGTTTTCGAGAGGCCATAGCCGAGCAGCTCAGCGACCTCGGCCACGCTGTACCACTTCGGTGTGAATCGCGATTCCTGTAGCTCGTTCACCGGTGCTGTCCTTTCCGATGCTGTGTGGTTTGTCTCTCGTTATGCGGCGTCGTGTGCTGCTTGTCGTTGTTCGCGGGCCCGGACGGCTGCGGAGCGCGCGAGTGTAGTGTCTCCAGTGGTGAGGTAGCCAACTCCGACGAATTCCCAGTGGGCGACGACGAGCGTGGCGTCCTGCTCGTCGGGCACGAGTTCGCGGAGGTGTTCGGCGGCTTGGCGTTGCCGATAGGCGCGGCGCTCACCCCGGATAGCGCCCAGCGTGGTGGAGTACCGGCGGCTCTTGGACGCGAAGTGGCCGCGAAACCCCAGCATGTGCACCCACCGGCGCAGCCCGTCGTACGTCTCGTGCTCGCCGAGCTGCCACGCCGTACGCACCAGCCGGTCAACGTGGTCGTTGACGTCGAGCAACGGCAAGGTTTCCGGGGTGAGTCGCCGGTCGCCGAGTCCGAAGTCGTCAGCGCTTTTGGTCGCGTACTTGGCGATGTAGGCAGCCGCCCGCTCGGCTGTGAGCTCGCCGGTCGGACCACCGTTGATCGGCTGGATGTCGGCCTGCTGTCCGAACCGCAGGTTGAGTCCCGTTCCGTCGGGCATGTCGACGGTGAGCCGGACCAGGCCAGCCGCTTCACCGATGGCGTCCGCGAGGTCGGTTGCGTCGAGGTTGAGCTGTGTCGGTGTGAAGTCGCTGCCGGGTCCGTCGAGCCGAATCAGGGCGTGGAAGTGGACGACGGCGCGGCGTTGGAACTCGGCGACCTTGACA
>JBOHFY010000305.1:0-4141 GCA_050699895.1 Pseudonocardiaceae bacterium | reverse complement strand
GGCTGAGCGTGGTTATCAGGGTGCCGGTAAGCACGCTCAGCCCGCTGAATGCGCACACAGCGCGACCGTCGCGGCATGCCGGAGATGCTGGGCGGGGCGCTCAACCGGCGATTGGCCGGGGATCTAGTCGGGCGGTGCCGTGCCGCCGACTGGGTCGGGGTCGTCGTCCACAAATCAGCGGCACAGGTCGATGAACTGGGCGCCGGGCAGCAGCAGGGCTTGCTGGCACAGCCGCTCATAGCGGTCGGCCCCGGCGTTGGTGCGCGCCACCCGGCACCTGATGACCACTCTCCAACCAGCGGTCACCCATCTTTGTCACTGCACCGCCGCTGACCCGGCGCAGCGTGACCCACTCGTACACTTCAGCACCTGCCAACGGGCCACGGTGGGCAGACATCCGGCTCTCCTCCGTCATGGTGGGTGACGTGCGGGGGGTCATGACGGGCGCCCGAGATGCTTGGCGAGAGTGCGGGCGGCGGCGTCGGTGATGAGTACGCCGGGGCAGGCCACTCCGCGCGAGTAGAGCACCCAGCCGCGCCGTTTTCGGTCGCGGATGGCGACCACGTGGTAGACAGAACCGCGCTCGATGCAGCGTCCTTCCACGGCACACCGTTCCTGCTCACGCAACTGGCGCGGCCCGTCCGGTTCTTGCGGTTGTGTCACTGCGACCTCATCTCATCCGTGCTTCCCCAGCGCGGCGTTCCCCCCTGGGCCTGTTCCAGCGGGAATCAGTGTTGGAGGGGTGGGTCGCCACGGGCAGGCCACACCGTCTGCCAGATGGCGTCATCTGGCGTCATCTGTTGCCATCTGCGCCGAGGCGGACCTGTTTCGGCCTGCGGTGATCTACTGTGGGCGGACCGATCAGAGGGGAATGAGTGGGATGGTCGAGCAAGCGCCGCCTCGGACGCGGCTGGAGCAGCTTCTGCGGCAGCGGCACCTCACGCTGGAGGAGTTCCGGAAGAACTACCAGCGGGCCGCTAACGGGGCCGTGCTCAGCGAACGGCAGGCGTACCGGTGGGTTGCCGGGGAGGTGAGCACGCTGCCCTACCCCGCGGCGCAGGGCACACTGGAGGAGATGTTCGGCGAGCCGGTAGCCCGGCTGTTCGGCCCGCCCTACGGCATTGAAACGCTGCGGCCGTCCCGGCTGCGCGATGCGGTGGTCCCGCAGCGGGGCAGCGCGCGGACGGACTGGGAAGGGCAGGTGATCACCATGAGCGCCGACCGGGCTCGCGACTTCCTCACCCGCATTGAGGCGTCCAACGTCGGCGCCGAGACGCTCGATCAGTTGATCGACGACGTGCGCCGTCTGGTCACCGCCTACCAGCAGCAACCGCTGCCCACCCTGCTCGGTGATCTGGTCGACACTCAGGATCGCGCCTTCGGATTGCTGGAGGGACGCCAACGTCCAGCGCAAGCCCGCGACCTCTATCTGATCGCCGGGATCGCCTGCGGGTTGATGGCCAAGGCATCACATGACCTCGGTGCTCCCCATGACGCGATGACGCAGGCCCGCGCGGGCTATGCCTGTGCGGACAACGCCGGTCACGACGGGCTGCGCGCCTGGATTCGCGGCCTGCAGACTTTGATCACCTACTGGTCCGGGCGGTTGGAGGACTCGGTGCGCTACGCCAAACTTGGGGCCGAGGTCGCAGCCCGAAGTAGAGGCACCGCCAGCGTGTGGCTGGCCAGTAGCGAGGCACGATCGCTGGCCGCGCTGAACCGGCTAGAGGACGCCCACGCGGCCCTGGGCAGGGCCACCGAGGCGCGGGAGCTCCTGCAGCCCGATGAGCTGGACGGCCTCGGTGGTCTGTGCACGTTCAGCCGACCGCGCCAGCTCTACTACGCCGCCGACGCGCTCGCCTGGGGCGGCGAGACCGAGGCGCATCACACCGAACGGCTTGCTCTGGAGGCACTGGATGCCTACATCGGGGCGCCCGAGGAGCACCGGGCCTTTGGCGACGAAGCTGGTGCACGCAGCGCCCTCGCCGTCGCGCGGGTTCTGCTGGGCGAGATCGACGGCGCTGTGGAAGCGCTCACGCCCGTGCTCGAACTCCCTCCGCCGAAGCGCATCCACGGGATCGTGACCTCGGTCGAGCACGTGCGCAGTGCGCTGCAGACCGTCGACAGCTCCGGCCGGGTCGCTACCGAGTTGGCGGGCGCTATCGAAGGCTTCATCGCCGAGCGGCTGGCGCTCAAACGATGACCGACACCTCGCAATATGGGGTGCGGCTGACCGGAGACAAGGTACGGCTGCGCGAGTTCCGGCTCGACGATCTTGACGATGCTGACGCCGTACTCGGTGATGATCGGGTGACCTGGTGGCTGTCCTTCGACTCCCGAACCCGCGAGAAGCAAGCCGAGGTGCTCACCAGCGTCATTGAGCGCGCCAAGGACACCCCGCGCACTGAGTACTACCTGGCCGTCACTACCCACACCGACGATCAACTGATCGGGTTCGTGCGACTAGGCCTGTCCGGCGTGCAGGCCGCCAAGCTCGGCGGTGCTGGAGCCATGCCCCATTGGGGTCACGGGTACGCCCTCGACGCCGCGCGCACCATCATCGACTTCGGGTTCACCACGCTCGGGCTGCACCGCATCTCCGGGGCCATCGGGCCCGACAACGCCGCGTCCATCGCCCTGGTCACCCGGCTCGGCTTCACCCACGAGGGTCGACTACGCGATCACGTATTCACTAACGGCGCGTGGCGCGACTCCATCCTTTACTCCCTACTCGCCCACGAATGGACAACACCCCTGCCCGCTCAAGAATGAGCCGGAGCCGCTACCGCTCTGGGCGGACCCGGGGAACGTGGGCGACGGGTGAGAGTGTCCGGCAATCAGGGATAGGGTTCTCCGGTGTTCTCTCATGGTGTGCACGCCTATCTGCGCGCTCTTGCCGGTTTGCGCGCCCACCGTGTCGGTCCGTTCCTGGCGTGCTTCGACGACCACGACGTGGGCCTGTTCCGCAACTATTCCGTTCCAGGCGACGGCGTCGACCCCACCCCAGATCAGGCCGCAGAGCCCTGGACACGGCCACCGGTCGCAGGTCGCAGCGGTGGGGCCTGCCCCACCGTCGGGATCACCACCCCGTTCCTGACCCCGGCAGGTGAGGCGGAGGAACGCATCTACCGCCGCGTCGGCTATCGGCCCGTTACCGAGATGCTCCACATCTCTCGGTGAGGCTACAGGCGCTCGAAGGCGGGGGCGTAGCGAAAGGTTCCGCGCAACGAGTCGTCCCAGGCGTGCAAGGGTCGCACCTGGAAATGCGGCACCCAGTGGGGGTCAGGAGGGAGGAGCCCGACAGGCTCGGCGAGCACGAAGCCGAACCGCCGGTAGTAGGAGGGCTCGCCAAGGAGCACCACCGCCGGTTCGTCGAGGGCGTCAACGACCGCGAGCACCGCGTGCATGAGGGCACTCCCGACGCCGCGGTTCTGGTGGGCGGGCAGTACGCCTAACGGGCCCAAGCCGGGCAGGGAGCGGCCGGCGACCCTGCCGCGGCTGCACACGACGTGCCCGACAACCTCTCCGGCTACGGTCGCGACGAGTGAGAGGCCCGGGATGACGTCGCCCTCGTCCCGCAGATCGTCCACCAACCGAGCCTCGGCCACGTCCTGCCCATTTGTTCCGAAGGCGGCGGTGTGCACGGAGCTGATCGCGGCGCGGTCCTCGGGCGACTCCCGGCGCACAATCATCATGAGGTCCTGCCTCCGTGCGTCTGTCTGTCATACCGCCTGTCGCGCCGACGTCCTGACGAGCACGTGACGCACCGGCTGCCCGCTCTCAGTGCCGCTTGGCTTTGCGGGCCTTCAGGTGGCTACCGATCAGCATCACCACGAGCAGTGTGCCGAGGCCGATCAGGTACATGTCCTCAACGTGGCTGCGGTGGTTCCCGATGAGCATCGCGAACAAGGCGACGGCGGTGAACCACCCCGCGAGAGGACCCGCCAGCGGGAAGGTGCCGTGCCAGCCCCAGTCGGCCGACGGCTCCCGGTGCGGATCCGGGTCGGTGGAGTGCTGGTGAGTCTCGGCCACGGCGCCATCATCGCATACCCCACGCGGCAGGCGGGACGCCGTTTCGGGCTACCTCGCGCCGGCTGCACCATGCCGTCGGCGACAATGGCCGGGATGGACGTCTCGCATC
>JBOHFY010000304.1:0-7712 GCA_050699895.1 Pseudonocardiaceae bacterium | reverse complement strand
GGATACTAGATCGTCGGGACCGTAGACCGCCGCCAGGTCCCGCGCTGTGCAGCCGGAGCGGCTCACCGCGACCAACGGGGCGTCGCGCCCCCCCGGCACCTCGGCACAGTGCGCTGCGAGATCGGTCAGATCCCGTTGGTCAAACGGGCTGCGGTCGCGCCATGTGATCGAGCCGACGGCGCTGACCCTGCTGGCGCCAGGCCACTGGTCGACCCCCACGAGGTCGACCTCAATGCTTCCGGTGCGCGTCCAGTAACCGCCGACGACTGCGGTCCCGGCCAGGCGCGGATCACTGCGGGCGAGGCGTTCCAGCGAGGCGCGCACCAGTGGTTCCACGGCCCGGCCCCGATAGTCAAGCCATGAATCGCGCAGCCGTGCCAGCGCGAGATCGCATCGGCCGCGGGCGATGTCGGGCAACGCGGGCTCGATGAAACGCAGCCAGAACCGCAGGTAGGGATCGGCGACGCGGTATCGTGGCTCGCGGGACGGACGGGTCGACACCGGCAGGTCAGCCGCCACGACCCGCTTGGCCTCCCGCAGCAGATGCAGCGACCGTGCCAGTGAGCCTGCCTGCAGCCCGGCGCGAGTAGAGATCGCCTTGTTCGTGCGGTCGCCGGCGCCGATCGCGCCGAGCACGTGCCGAGCCTGAATGTCGGTGGGGAACTCGGCGGCGAGCACGGCGCGCCCGGTCACGACCAGATCGGAGTTCTCGTCGGTGAGCTGCTCGCCGACGAATGACATGACGTCCGGCGCCCCGCGCCACTCAAGGCACAGCCGCGGGTAGCCACCGGTGACCACCTGCGCGTCCACCGCGACCGAGCAATCGTCAACACCGATCATCGCCGCGGTATCCGCGACGGTGAAGGGCTCGACGACGAACTCCTTGATGCGGCCGAACAGCGGACGGTTGTAGGACGTCAACGCCTCCATCATGGACAGGTCGGACCCGATGAGGATGAACAGCACTGGCTTGGACTCCAAGACCTGGTCCCAGACCGTCTGCAGGGCACCCTCAAGTGCGGGACTCGACTGTGCCGACCAGGGGAACTCATCGAGCACCACGATGGCGGGGCACTCGGGCAGCGCCGATGCCACCTGGTGCAGCGCTGCATGCCAGTTGCCGAGTGTGATGCCGTCGAAGAGGTGCGCGCCCGGCAGCGTCGAGCGCCGGGCCGCCTGAGCCAGCCGCGCCAGCTCCTCGTCGGGACTGGCCAGCCGGGTCGCGGTGAAGAACAGCTGCGCCAGGCCGCTACGGTCGGCGAACTCGGTCACCAGCCGGGACTTGCCGGCCTGGCGGCGGCCCCGGACGCTGAGCAGCCGCCCTACCCCGTCGTCGATGACGGCATTGAGGTGGCGCTGCAACCGCTCGAGATCCTGCTGACGCCCGACAAAAGCTCGCCTGCCTACCATGCCTATGAGACTACCATCAATGTTAGTATCAACAGTGTTAGGATGCCGAAGGCAAGAGCGCGGCCCTGGACCACGCACCATCGTCCCGATTCCTTATTGAATAATATTGCACGATAATGCATGATTATCCACGTGGCGTTCAGGGTGGCGGTGGCGGGGGCGAGTGGGTACGCGGGGGGTGAGCTCCTTCGCCTGATGCTGGGCCATCCGCTGATCGAGATCGGCGAGCTGACCGCGGGCGGCAATGCCGGAAGCGCCCTCGGCGGGCATCACCCGAACCTCGTCCCGCTCGCCGAGCGCGTCCTGTCCGACACCACGGCACAGCGGTTGACCGGGCACGACGCGGTGTTCCTCGCCCTGCCGCATGGCCACTCCGCCGCGCTGGCGGCCGAGCTACCCGAGGACACCGTAGTGCTCGACTGCGGTGCCGACCACCGGCTCGCGGACCCGGCGGCCTGGCGGCGCTGGTACGGCGGTAACCACCCCGGGACCTGGCCCTACGGGCTGCCCGAGCTGCCAGGAGCGCGGGAGAAGCTGCGCGGAGCCCGCCGCGTCGCGGTGCCCGGCTGCTACCCAACGGTGATCAGCCTCGCGCTGGCTCCGGCCCTGGCGGCCGGGCTGGTCGCTCCCGACGTCGTGGTGACCGCGGTGTCCGGCACGTCGGGGGCCGGGCGCACCCCCCAGCCGCACCTGCTGGCCTCGGAAGTGCTGGGCTCGGCCAGCGTCTACGGGATGGCCGGCGCGCACCGGCACACCCCGGAGATCATCCAGAACCTCACCGGCGTCGCCGGCCGGGTGGTCACCGTGGCGTTCACCCCGGTGCTGGCGCCGATGCCCCGCGGGATCCTGGCCAGCTGCACTGCGGCACTGCGCCCAGGCATCGACGACGAGACGATCCGCGGCGCCTACCACGCCGCATACGCCGCGGAGCCCTTCGTGCACCTGCTGTCGCCGGGTCGCTGGCCGGCCACCGGAGCCGTGCAGGGTTCCAACTCCGTGCAATTACAGGTCGCGGTGGACGCCGACGCCGGCCGGCTGGTCGCGGTCGGTGCTGTTGACAACCTCACCAAGGGCACCGCGGGAGCGGCGCTGCAGTGCTTCAACCTGGCGCTGGGTCTCCCGGAAGCCACCGGCCTGCCAGCTTGGGGAATGGCTCCATGACCGCTCCATGACAACGACGGGGAGGACAACGCGATGAGTGTCACCGCAGCCGGCGGGTTCCGAGCGGCCGGGGTGGCCGCCGGCATCAAGGCCAGTGGTGGCCTGGACCTGACTCTGGTGGTCAATGACGGACCCGCCACCGCGGCTGCGGGAGTATTCACCCGTAACCAGGTGAAGGCGGCGCCGGTGCTGTGGTCAGCGCAGGTGCTCACCGGGCGGCGGCTGCGCGCCGTCGTGCTGAACGCCGGCGGCGCCAACGCCTGCACCGGCCCCGGCGGTTTCCAGGACACCCACGCCACCGCCGAGCGGGTCGCCACGGTGCTGGGCTGCGGGGCGGTCGAAGTCGCCGTGTGCTCCACCGGACTGATCGGTGAGCGGCTGCCGCTGCCGGCGGTGCTGTCCGGAATCAACGCCGCGAAGGCCGCGCTGGCCGCCACGCCGGAAGCCGGCCTGGCTGCGGCCACCGCGGTGCTGACCACCGACACCGTCCCCAAGCAGGCCGCCGTCGCCGGTGCGGGGTGGACGGTGGGCGGGTTCGCCAAGGGCGCCGGCATGGTCGCGCCCAGCCTGGCCACCCTGCTCTGCGTGCTCACCACCGACGCCGCCGTGGATGAGTCCACTCTGGACGCCGTGTTGCGCTGTGCGGTCAGCCACACCTTCGAGCGCCTGGACATCGACGGCACCTGCTCGACCAACGACACCGTGCTGCTGCTGGCCTCCGGCGCCTCGGGGATCGCGCCGGACCGGACCGAGTTCGCCGCCGCCGTGCAGCGGGTGTGCCATGAGCTGGTCAAGGGTTTGCAAGCCGACGCCGAGGGCGTCACCAAGGAGATCACGATCACTGTCCGAGGGGCGACCGGTGAGGCCGACGCGCTCGCCGCGGCCCGCGCGGTCGCTCGGGACAACCTGGTCAAGACCGCGATGTTCGGGTCCGATCCCAACTGGGGCCGGATCGCCGCCGCGGTAGGTGCCTCAACGGCCACCGTGGCGGCCGACACGCTGGACATCCGGCTCAACGGAGTGCTGCTCTGCCAGGGCGGCGCGCTAGTGACGGATCGCTCCAAGGCTGACTTGTCCGGCCGGGAGATCACCGTGGAGATCGACCTGCACCTCGGCGGCGGTCAGGCCACCGTGCTCACCACTGACCTCTCGCACGGGTATGTCGAGGAGAACAGCGCATACTCCTCATGATTCCCAGCATGGATACGGCCGCCCAGAAGGCCGCGGTGCTCACCGAGGCGCTGCCCTGGTTGCAGCGCTTCCACGGGGCCACCGTAGTGATCAAATATGGCGGCAACGCGATGCTGGACGACCAGCTCAAGCAGGCCTTCGCACAAGACATGGTCTTTCTGCGGCTGGCCGGGCTGCGCCCGATCGTGGTGCACGGCGGCGGCCCACAGATCAACGCCATGCTGGACCGGCTGGGCATCGCGGGGGAGTTCCGCGGCGGCTTGCGGGTCACCACCCCGGAGACGATCGACGTGGTGCGCATGGTGCTGTTCGGCCACGTGGGCCGGGAGCTGGTCGGGCTGATCAACGCGCACGGCCCGTTCGCCGTCGGCATCTCCGGTGAGGACGCGCACCTGTTCACCGCCGCCCGGCGCGCCGCCACCGTGGACGGCGAGCAGGTTGACGTGGGGCTGGTCGGCGATGTGGTCGCGGTGAACCCCGCCGCAGTGCTCGACATCGTCAACGCGGGGCGCATCCCGGTGGTATCCGGATTGGCCCCGGACGCCGAGGGCGTGGTGCACAATATCAATGCCGACACTGCCGCTGCGGCGTTGGCCATCGCGCTGGGCGCCGAGAAGCTCGTCATGCTCACCAACGTCGAGGGGCTCTACACCGACTGGCCGGACCGATCCAGCCTGCTGTCCCACCTGACGGTGGACCGGCTGGAGGGGCTGTTACCAGCGCTGTCCGCCGGGATGGTGCCGAAGATGGAGGCCTGCCTGCGCGCCGTCCGAGGTGGAGTGCCCCAGGCCCATGTGATCGACGGCCGGGTAGCGCACGCGGTGTTGCTGGAGGTGTTCACCACCGAGGGAGTGGGGACGATGGTGCTGCCAGTCCCTCCACAAGAGGGGCCTCCACACGAGGGACCCTGAAACAGGAGGCGACCTGATGTCTACCGCGGACTTGCAGCGGCGCTGGCGGGCCGCGTTGATGGCCAACTACGGTACGCCGCCACTGGCGCTGGCTCACGGTGCCGGCGCGGAAGTCTGGGATGTGGAAGGCCGGCGTTACCTGGACCTCATAGGCGGTGTCGCGGTGAACGCGCTGGGCCACGCCCACCCGGCCGTCGTGCGCGCCGTCACCGAGCAGCTCAGCACCCTCGGGCAGGTCTCGAACCTGTACCTCAGCGAGCCGGCGCTCACGCTTGCCGAGACCCTGCTGGACCTGCTCGGCGCCACCGGGTCGGGCCGGGTGCTGTTCGGCAACTCCGGCGCGGAGGCCGTCGAGGCCGCGTTCAAAATCGCCCGACGGACCGGGCGAAGAACGATGGTCGCCGCGCACGGTGCCTTCCATGGCCGCACCATGGGGGCACTCGCGCTCACCGGGCAGCCCGCCAAGCGGGATCCCTTCGAGCCGATGCCGCCCGGTGTGGTCTTCGTTCCCTACGGTGACCCCGCTGCCTTGGAGTCGACGGTCGACGGAGACACTGCCGCGGTGTTCCTCGAGCCCGTCCAAGGCGAGAACGGCGTGGTGATCCCGCCAGCGGGCTACCTGCAAGCCGCTCGGGAGATCACCTCGGCGCGGGGGGCGCTGCTGGTGCTGGACGAGGTCCAGACCGGCATCGGCCGGACCGGCACCTGGTTCGCCCATCAGGCCGCGGGCGTGACTCCCGACGTGGTGACGCTCGCCAAAGGCCTCGGCGGCGGGCTCCCGATCAGCGCGTGTATCGGCATCGGACCCGCCGCGCAGCTGCTGGCGCCGGGCCAGCATGGCAGCACTCTCGGTGGCAACCCGGTCTGCTGCGCGGCCGCGCTGGCCGTGCTGCGGACGATCGCCGAGGACGGTTTGCTCGACCACGCCGCCCAGCTCGGCAAGGAGATCGCCGCTGAGGTGCGCGCGCTGCACCACCCACTCGTCAGCTCGGTCAGCGCGGCGGGCCTGCTCATCGGGATCGGGCTGAGCGCGCCCGTCTCCGCTGAGGTCGCCACCGCCGCGCGCGACGCCGGCTTCCTGGTCAACGCCGCCGTGCCGGACCGGGTCCGGCTCGCCCCGCCGCTGGTGCTCACCGAGGCGCAGGCGCGCGAGTTCCTCAGCGCCCTACCCGTGATCCTGGACAGGGTGCGGTAACGGTGCCGAGGCACTTCTTGCGTGATGACGATCTCACCCCGGCCGAGCAGCGGGAGATTCTCGACCTGGCTGACGAGCTCAAGGCCGACCGATTCGGGCGCACCCCGCTGGCCGGCCCGCGATCCGTCGCGGTGATCTTCGAGAAGAGCTCGACGCGAACCCGGCGGTCCTTCGAGATCGGCATCGCCCAACTCGGTGGCCACCCGGTGATTATCGACGCCGCCACGATGCAGCTGAGCCGCGAGGAGACCGTCGAGGACACCTCGCGGGTGCTGTCCCGCTATGCCGATGCCGTGGTGTGGCGTACCTCCGCCCAGAGTCGTATCGACGCCATGGCCAGTGCGTCGCGGGTGCCGGTGATCAACGCGCTCACCGACCAGTTCCACCCTTGTCAGGTGCTCGCTGACCTGCAAACCATCCGGGAGCGGCACGGCCGCCTGGCCGGGCTCACCCTGACCTACCTGGGCGACGGGGCGAACAACATGGCCCACTCGCTGCTCCTGGGCGGTGCCACCGCTGGGCTGCACGTCCGGATCGCCGCTCCGCCAGGATTCCAGCCGATGCCCGACGTGCTGCTCGCGGCGAAATACCGCGCTGGCCAGACCGGGGGGAGCGCCACCGTGCTCGCTGATCCCCGAGCGGCGGTCGAGGGGGCCGACATCCTGGTGACCGACACCTGGACCTCGATGGGTCAGGAGAGCGACGGACGTGACCGGTTCACCCCGTTCCGGTCGCTACAGATCAACGCCGAGCTGCTGGAGCGCGCGTCCGGCGGCGGTGTGAAGAAGATCACAGTGCTGCACTGCCTGCCCGCGCACCGAGGAGCCGAAATCACTGACGAGGTGCTCGACGGTCCGGCCAGCGCGGTGTGGGACGAGGCAGAGAACCGGCTGCACACGCAGAAGGCGCTGCTGGCCTGGCTGTTGGCTCCGGAGCGAGCGACATGACGCTGACCCGGGCCGGCCGCCAGGCCCGCATCATCGAGCTGGTGACCCACCGTGCGGTGCACAGCCAGTCCGAGCTGGCCACCCTCCTTGCCGCGCAGGGCATCGAGGTCACCCAGGCCACGCTGTCCCGTGACCTTGACGAGCTCGGTGCGGTGAAGTTGCGCGGTGTGGACAGCGGCGCGCCGGTGTATGTCATCCCCGAGGACGGCAGCCCGGTGCGTCCGGTGACCGGCGGCACCGCCCGGCTTACCCGGGCGCTGGCCGAGATGCTCGTCTCCGCTGACGCCAGCGCGAACCTCGCGGTGCTGCGCACACCGCCTGGGGCGGCACACTTCCTGGCCAGCGCGCTGGATCGAGCGGCGCTGACCGATGTCGTCGGCACCATCGCCGGCGATGACACCATTTTAGTCGTCGCCCGAGAACCCGTCACTGGTGAGCAGCTCGCACAGCGGATTAGGGCGCTAGCGCGCCCTGTGAGTGGCGATGCGAGCGATAACTCGCATCGCCACTCACAGGGCGCAGCCACGAGAGGAGAGCAGGAATGACCGAGCGGGTGGTGCTGGCTTACTCCGGGGGGCTGGACACCTCGGTGGCGATCGGATGGATCGCTGAGGAGACCAGAGCTGAGGTCGTCGCCGTCGCGGTCGATGTCGGCCAGGGCGGAGAGGACCTGGAGGCCCTCCGCCAGCGGGCGCTGGCCTGCGGTGCGGTGGAAGCCGTCGTCACCGACGCCCGTGACGAGTACGCCGAGCACTATTGCCTGCCGGCGCTGCAAGCCAACGCGCTGTACATGGACCGCTACCCGCTGGTATCGGCGCTATCCCGGCCGCTGATCGTCAAGCACCTGGTGGCGGCCGCGCGGCGCCACGGTGCCTGCACCGTCGCGCACGGCTGCAC
>JBOHFY010000303.1:0-4598 GCA_050699895.1 Pseudonocardiaceae bacterium | reverse complement strand
GTTCTAGGGCCTTTCCCTCAGGCTTGAAACAACGATATCGCCTGTCACGACCTCAACAAACCGACCTCCCTATCACGTTTACTTGTCATGTGCAACCTCGTGTCGCGCGCCGGTGCCGATCTTCAGCACCCGGTGCCCGTCATGCACGTCCACCGCTTCGAGCATGCGCGCCATCAGGCTGGGCATTGTGCTGGAGCTGGTGGAGACCAGCAACGGCGTGGCATCCGCCATCATGACCGAAGGGTGAGCAAGGTATTGCGTGATGAGCGAGTCGTCAGAGTACACCTGTTCCAGCCAGGATTGGTGTTGGGCGGGATGAGCGCCGTTGGTGGTCGCCGGGCCCGACTCGCTCATCGTGATGATGTTCGGGACGAACGCGTGCCTCGGGGTCTGTTCGAACGCCAGGCGCCACGACGAGCTGCTCAGATGGCCATGTCGGGTGAGCTGGTGGACCAGCGCGGCCAGGTACGGCCTCCATTCCGCATCGGGCACGCTCATGGGAGCTTGGCGCTGGTGAGCAGGTCTGCCATGGCGGTCGTGATCGGAAGATCTGTGCGGTCCTCAATCCAACCCCATTGACCATTAGGGTTCAGCTCCAAGAAGACCCATTCGCCGTCGGGAGTCACGGTGAAATCGAACGCACCGAACGGCAGGCCGAGGCGCTCCAGAAGATTTTTTATGGAGCAACATACATCTTCGGGAGTGTCGATTGGCTCATTATTTTAATGCGTCATAATCGGAACGCCAGTCGAGGTGAGCTCGATCTGAGCTGGCATGAATTGCGACCGCGAAGAATCGATCGCCAACGACGGTCAGTCGGACATCGTATTTTTTGGGAACCCATTCTTGAAACAGGTTGGCGGTAAGCCTGATGTCGCCTTCGTGTAATATGTTGCTGTCCACCTGTGTGGTGTATATGAGTTTCAGTTCGCCGTCGGCGCGAACGCTGGGTGCCGACAGTGGCTTATATATCATCGGCCCGGCCAGCTGCTCGGCGAATTCCTGGACGTGCACCACGTCGTTAGTAATCAGCGTGCGGGGTACTCGCAATCCGAATTCCGCAGCGAGCTGGAGCTGTAGCGGTTTGAACTCGGAGTCGGCAACCCGTGACGGGTGCGAGACCCAATGCGCGGGGAGTGTGAGAAGCAGGCCACCCAGCCCACGCCGAGCCTCCGCTTTCGCGAACCGCTGGTGCTCCGGTGGCAAGTGATCAGGAAGACGGAATCCAGTCGGTCGCCGGTAATAGATAGCCTGGATTTCATCCAGGCGTACACACTTCCCTGCTAGGCTCAACGAGCCACGCCACTCGTGGTGGCCCGTCAAGGATGCCACCAAGATGACGTCTAACGGGAAGTCGCCGACATCAGCCCGCACGACAGCGACCCCGCGGCGCTCCAACTCGGTCACCACGCCGCTGGCGGTTCCGTCGTTGGGGCGGGTCAACACGAGAATGGTCATGGTAGGTCAGTCGATCTCCACTTCGCGCTGTACGGTGTCTGGAATGGTGTAGACTTTGCCATCGTCGCAGCGTTCGGTATCCTCAGTCACGGTCACCGTGGTATAGGTTTTGCCGTGTTTTCCTGCTCGAACCGGATGCGCGGCAAATCGGAAACGGACTTGTCCTCCACGTCAACCAGCGGATCGGGGGGCTCAAGCGCCCGACTTAACATCATCTTCCCTCCCGCGATCAACGTCCATGACTGGTGAGATGGCGCTCGCCCAGCTGCGGCACCTGGCGTCCAGCGCTCATGCTACCCAACGTGAGCCTGCGCGTCCTGCCCTTCAGCGCCGGACTTCACCTCAGCATGAGCGGATCATTCACCGTGCTGGAGTTCGCGCCGGGCGTCTCCTCGCCGCTCGCTTACGAGGAGTACGCGGTGTACGGACACCTGGTGGATGACCACGACGTCGTACGCGAGTTATCTGGCATATGCGACCAGCTCCACGCCCAGGCTCTCGACGAGAACAGCACCCTGGACATGATCGTGGAGCTAATCAAGCGACAGGGAGGAGAACGTGATGCATGAGCTGACCAGGCGTGCGTGGCGAAAGTCGACGTACTCAGTGGATAAGGCCAAGTGCGTTGAGTTCGCCGAGGGCCAGGATGGCTGCGCTCTGCGCGACTCCAAGGACTCCACTGGACCGGTCATCAGCGTCGGCTCGGCCCAGTGGGTCCTCATGATGGCCGCGGTCAGCCGAGGCCAGTTCGGCTGACCGACCGATCAGCGCCCCCCGGTAGCCCCCAGTGGGCCGCCGGGGGGCGCTTTGTGGTTGACAGGGTGGGCGCACCGTAGTAACGGCGGGACCGCGATCAGCGACTCAAGGACCAGCGGTGAACGTTCCGCGACGGAACGGCCCCGGGCGGTGTTGTGCCACCGGCTCCGGGGCCTTGATCCAACAACTGCTTCAGACAGGAGTGGACCCATGACTCAGTCAACCACCAACGCGGCGTCAGCGCCCGCGCGTAACGGCTTCGGTATCACGGCGCTCGTGCTGGCCCTGGTCGGTCTGGTATTCGGCCTGGTGCCGCTCGCCGGGTTCTTGGCCTTGATCCTCGGCGCGCTGGCCGTCCTGTTCGGGCTGCTCGGATGGGCTCGTGTCCGCCGCCGCGAGGCGAGCAACCCGAAGATGACCATGATCGCCACTGTGCTCGGTGTTGTCGTCGCGGCTGCGGGGATCTGGGGAATCACGATCGTGTTCGGGGCGGCGGACAAGCTCGGCGACGACCTGCGGCGCATCGGCGATGATCCCGCCGCACGGGGCGACGTCGCGGTCTCGGATTGCTCGGTGGCCAGCGAGTACGGTGTCGCCTCGACGCACGGCACCGTAAAAATCATCAACACGACCGACAAGACGCAATCCTACTTGATCACCGTCAGTGTCAACGGCGCCGGAGGCGCCCGGGTCGGCGAGATCAACGTCGCCAGCAACTCGCTGAGCGCGGGGCAGTCAGTGGTCCTGTCGGGGATCAACGCCACCGGCTCGGCGACCGGCGCCGCCAAGCCCGGTCCGGTCACCTGTGCCGTAGCCAGCGTCACGCGCTTCCCGAGCTGAAACCCTTCCCGTGACGCCGAAACGCCCCGCTCCAGCCCCCGCGACGGGGGGTGGAGCGGGGCGTTTCTTGTTCGCGGTGAGCCGGTACCGATCACGATCACCCCCCACCCTGGCCGATCCCGAGCGGGCGGCATGGCGGCGTGACCGGTTCGCCCGCGTCCGCGCCGAACTCTGACAGCCCCGCCGCTGCGGTCAGACCCCGCCGGTGCGCCATACCACGACCTGCTCGCCGACGTCCAGGACAGTGGTGGTCTCGGGAATGTCGATCAGGCAGTTCGACCTGGCCAGCGCGCCGAGCAGGTGCGAGCTGGGGCCACCGACCGGGGTGACGGTGCCCGCGGCGGGATCGAGCGCGCCGCGCCGGAACTGCCGCTTGTCCCCAGGGGACTCCAGGGCCTCGGTCAGCCGGGCAATGGAGCGAGGCCGCCCAGCCGGCAGGCCCATCGCGGCCCGCAGCGCGGGCCGGACGAATACCTCGAAAGACACCGAGGCGCTCACTGGGTTGCCGGGCATCGCGGCCACCGGCACCCCTCGGTAGCGGCCGACGCCCTGCGGGGCGCCGGGGTTCATGGCCACTTTGCCGAAGTCCACGCCCTGCCCGGTCATGGCGCTCTTGACCACCTCGTAGGCCCCCGCGCTGACTCCGCCGGAGGTCACCAGCAGGTCTATCCCCGCTAACCGGGGGGCCAGCGCGGCCTCCAGCGCGGCGACATCGTCGGGCACGAAATGCATCAGCCGCGCCTGCCCGCCGGCTTCCCGCACGGCGGCGGCGAGCATCGTGCCGTTCGACTCGTAGATCTGCCCGTGCTGCAGCGGGGTGCCCGGCACGACCAGCTCGGAACCGGTGGACAGCACCAGTACCCGCACCGGGCGGTGCACCGGCAGCTGGGCGTAGCCGACCGCCGCCGCCACCCCGAGCTGCGCGGGCCCCAGCACCGTACCCGCCGGCAGCACCTCCTCGCCCGCCGCCACGTCGCTTCCGGCCGGGCGCACGCTGTCCCCCGGCGAGCGGGGGGCGTAGATCTGCACGTGGTCACACCCGCGGTCGGTGAGCTCCACCGGCATCACCGCGTCCGCGCCGGGCGGGATCGGCGCACCGGTCATGATCCGATGCGCGGTGCCCGGCCGCAGCGCGGGCGAGTCGGTGCGCCCGGCCGGGATGTCCTCGGTGACCGGCAGCCGCGCCGGAGCGTCGGCGCTGGCCCGCGCGATGTCCGCCGAGCGCACCGCGTAGCCGTCCATCCCGGAATTGTCGAACGGTGGTAGCGGCACCGCCGCGGTGATCGGCTCAGCCAGGGCGAGGCCGGCGCACTCCACCAGCGGTAGCGAGATCACCGGAGTGCTGGTCAGCAGGGCGGCCACTACCCGGACGTGCTCGTCGACGGATCGGGGTTTCCGCGCGGTGGTCACCCCCGCATCTTGCCCGGTGCCGGCACGCCGTCCCAGCCAAGGTCAGTACCGGCCAGGCGCGGCAGCTTGCACTCTCCGAGTGCGAGTGCTAAACACGAGTTGGCACTCGAAGCCTTCGAGTGCCAGCCGTACAG
>JBOHFY010000302.1:0-17155 GCA_050699895.1 Pseudonocardiaceae bacterium | reverse complement strand
CTGCACGACCGATAGGGAGGTGGGCACATCAGTTGGCTGCAGGAGAGGAGTCCTTCCGTGACCGCAGTTCTCATCTGTGACGATCGGCGAAGCGTCCGCGAGGGGCTCACCCGGGTGATGTCTGCGGTTCCCGGCGTCGCCCGGATCGACTGCGTGGCACACGGTGACGAGCTGTTGGCTCGGTATTCTCGGCAGCCGGTCGATGTCGTCCTGGTCGGAACCCAGCGTGCGGTGCCGGCCGGTGTGGAGGCCACCCGACGGCTGGTGTCGGCGCACCCGCAGGCCAACGTCATCGTGTTCGGTGCGCCGGACGATGCGGGCAGCATCGCCGCCGCGATCGCCGGCGGCGCCCGCGGCTATCTACGCTGGGACGCATCGCGTCCAGAGCTCGTCGCCGCACTCGCGCACACGCTGGCCAGCACGTCGGTGCCAACCCCTCGCCCCCCGTCCGACCCTGGGGTCCAGCTCACTGAGCGAGAGCTGCAGGTGCTGCGCGGGATGAGCCAGGGCAAGAGCAACGGCCAGATCGGGCGAGAGCTGTACCTGTCTGAGGACACCGTGAAAACCCATGCCCGCAGGCTGTTTCGCAAGCTCGGCGTGCGGGATCGTGCGCAGGCCGTCGCACACGGTTTCCGGCGCGGCCTGGTGGCCTGAGCCCCTGAGTACTCTCGTTGGAGTACTTCCGCAGTGACCGGCGGTGGCCCCTCCATCGCCCGTTGCGCTGTCTTTCGCGGTCTCGCCTTGTGCTGCGGTACCGCATTCCGCGCCTGAACTGTCTACCACTACGGTTCCCCGTGAGGTGCCCGTGTCTCGGGATGGTGATGGATGGTCGGGACAGTGGCGTGGCCACCGCCGGCCGGGATTCAGCCCGGCCGGTCCCTCGTCGTAACGGCAGGGCTGCATTCTGCGATGACCGCTGTAGAGGACGACCTCGACGTTCTGGTCAGTGCTGCTGTCAACGGTGAGCGATATGCCGTTGACGCTCTGCTCGGTCGGATCCGTCCTCTCGTGATGCGGTACTGCCGTTCCAAGGTGGGCGGTCAGGAAAAGACGTTCGCTTCGGCGGATGACGTAGCGCAGGAGGTGTGTCTCGCGGTGCTCACGGCCCTGCCCAGTTACCGCGACCAAGGCCGGCCGTTTATCGCCTTCGTGTACGGCATCGCGCACCACAAGGTGGCCGACTCCTTCCGGTCCTCGGCGCGCAATCGCGACGATCCGGTTCCGGAGGTCCCCGATCGCCAGGACGAGTCCGACGGCCCAGAGGCGCGGGTGATGCAGGGCGAGTTCGCCAGGCGGATGGCCAAGCTGCTGGACACCCTGCCGGAAAAGCAGCGAGAGATTCTCCGCCTGCGGGTCGTGGTGGGGCTGTCCGCGGAGGAGACCGCCGAGGCCGTGAACTCGACTCCTGGTGCGGTTCGAGTGGCGCAGCACCGGGCTCTGGGTCGGCTGCGCGGCCAACTGGCCTCCGAGGGGGTGGTCTGAGTGCCTGATCGAGACGACTTCCCCCGGGCCCGCTACGCGGGCGGGGATCCCCACGACATGCCCGTTGATCTGGCCGCCGTGCAGGATGACGACGAACTGCTGGACCTGATCGGCCGAGTTGGACACACGCCGAGCGACGCTGACGACGACTTGACTCGTGTCCTGGTGGCATGGCGCCGCGAGGTCCACGCCGAGCCATTCCGCGAGCTGGTGGACACCAACACGGCCTTGGCGGTGATCCACGCTGCTCGCCAGCCGGCCCGCCGCCGTAATCCCGTGTTCAACTCGGTCGCCGCCGCCGCGGCGGTGCTGGTGATCGCCTTCTCCTCAATGGGCCTGGTCGCCAAGTCCGCGCATCCCGGTGACCCGTTGTGGGGCGTGACCCAGGTGCTCTATCGCGACTACGCCCACTCGGTGCAGACAGCGGATGAGGTCACGAAGGAGCTCGACCAGGCTAAAGTGGCGTTGCAGGAAGGCAAGCCTGAACAGGCCAGGGCGAAGCTGCGACATGTCCAGAGTCAGCTCCCGGTGATCGGCGACGCCGAGGGCCGCACCGACCTCACCGCCCGCGAGAACACACTCGCGCAGATGCTGAACGAGTCGCCGGATGTCGGTGTGGCGAATGCGCCCAGGGTGCCAACGCTCCCCCCGCCCGGGCACAGCAGCGCCAGGAGCGAGCCCAACGCGTCACCGAAGCCCAGCACGGCACCGAAGTCGAGTGAGGCACCCACATCCACCGAGCCGACCAGCGGCACGACAGCGACACATCCCGGCCAGCGGATTCCGGTCGGCCCGGGCGCTCAGGGTGATAGCGCCCCGGGTCCGCGTGGCTCGTCAAGCATTGGCCCTTCGGGCAACATCGGCCCTTCGGGCAAGATCGGCCCCTCGGGCAACGTCGGCCCTTCGAGCGGCAGTACCACGGGCGGTGACGCTAACACCGGCAAAGCTGCCCCGGGCACGGCCGGTGGGACCGCGGACGGCGCTATCACGGACGACGGCGGGTCACCGACGGGCGGACCATCGACGGGCAGGTCGCCGCGCAGAGATCCCGCCAGTAGCGTCCCGCCAGGGCCAAGCGTGGCTCGCCCGAGTGTCACTCCCCCGAGTACCCCCGCCCCTCCGGGTTGCGATCGCGCCGGGCCGCGACCTTTCTACTGCCGCTGAGGCGGATCAGCCACCATTCTCGGCGAGCACCGCGTCGGTGTACCCACGGCAGTATTCCCAGCTCACGTACCCAGCTGGGTCCGGATCGTAGGCAGGCTCGTGCGGGCGCATCCGGCCGACCTCGAGCAACTGCCGCAGGCTGGCCCGCAGCAAGTGCCAGTCGTGG
The DNA here is from genome assembly GCA_050699895.1 of Pseudonocardiaceae bacterium. Taxonomy (GTDB): domain Bacteria; phylum Actinomycetota; class Actinomycetes; order Mycobacteriales; family Pseudonocardiaceae. The sequence goes on along the minus strand of JBOHFY010000302.1, from coordinate 14,343 downwards.
TAATGCTGCTCAGCACAGTCGGGACACTCCACCACGATCCCGCGTAGTCCGCTAGGCGCCAGCAGGGCATGGTAGACGTCCAGATCGCTCAGGTCAGCGAGCAGCCCGGCCCGCTCCTCACTATCTAATGGCTCCTCCACGGTATCTGGGGAGTCATCCAAGGCCTCCAGCGCCAGCGCCGGGTCTTCGGGGTCACCAGCGAACGGATCGGGGGGAAGCGAGTCATGCGCCACGGCTGGCACCGTACCCGCCCAGGGCCTGACCCCAGTTGGACGGCCCCGAGTTGGGCGGCCCCGGGTGGACGTCACGGTGGCGTACACCCGGGGAGGAACGCCGGGGACGGATACGATCGTGGCATGACCAGCGAGCTCACCGCGTCCAGCTTCCCGTCGAAGTTCGCGCTGCTCGGTCTGACCTTCGATGATGTCCTGCTACTGCCCGCCGAGTCCGACGTGGTGCCCTCGGAGGTCGACACGTCGACCAGGTTGTCCCGCAATATCACGCTGCGGGTACCGCTGCTTTCCTCGGCGATGGACACCGTGACCGAGGCGCGGATGGCCATCGCGATGGCCCGGCACGGCGGGATGGGAGTGCTGCACCGCAACCTGCCGGCGGCCGAGCAGGCCGCGCAGGTCGAGGTGGTCAAGCGGTCCGAGGCGGGCATGGTGACCGACCCGGTGACCTGCTTGCCGCAGAACACCCTGGCCGACGTGGACGCGCTGTGTGCCCGCTACCGGATCTCCGGAGTGCCCGTCACCGATTCCGAGGGTGTGCTGGTCGGCATCATCACCAACCGGGACATACGCTTCGAGGTCGACCATGACAAGCGGGTCGCCGACGTGATGACCAAGCCACCGCTGATCACCGCGCAGGTCGGGGTCACCGCGGACGCGGCGCTGGGCCTGCTGCGCCGACACAAGATCGAGAAACTGCCGATCGTCGACGGGCACGGCAGGCTGCGCGGCCTGATCACCGTCAAGGACTTCGTGAAAACCGAGCGTTACCCGCTGGCGACCAAGGACCCAGACGGGCGACTGCTGGTGGGCGCCGCGATCGGGGTCGGCGAGGACGCCAAGCAGCGGGCCCCGTTGCTGGTCGACGCCGGGGTCGACGTGTTGGTCGTGGACACCGCGCACGGGCATTCCCGCGGCGTGCTGGAGATGATCAGCCTGCTCAAGGCCGAGTTCGGCGGCACCGTCGATGTCATCGGCGGCAACGTGGCTACCCGGGCCGGGGCGCAGGCGCTGGTCGACGCCGGCGCGGACGCGGTCAAGGTCGGCGTGGGCCCCGGCTCGATCTGCACCACCCGGGTGGTGGCCGGGGTGGGTGTGCCGCAGATCAGCGCCATCTTTGAGGCGGACCTGGCGTGCCGTCCCTCGGGTGTTCCGGTGATTGGCGACGGCGGTATCCAGTACTCCGGGGACATCGCCAAGGCCATCGTCGCGGGAGCCAGCTCCGTGATGCTGGGCAGCCTGCTGGGCGGCACCGCGGAGGCGCCGGGGGAGCTGATCCTGGTCGATGGCGAGCAGTACAAGATCTATCGCGGGATGGGCTCGGTGGGCGCCATGGCCTGCCGCGGCGAAGGTCGGTCGTACTCCCGGGACCGCTACTCGGCCGACGACGTGCTCTCCGACGACAAGCTGGTGCCCGAGGGCATTGAGGGGCGGGTCCCGTTCCGAGGGCCGCTGTCGGTGGTGGCCCACCAGCTGGTCGGTGGCCTGCGGGCGGCGATGGGCTATGCCGGCGCCGCGACGATCCCGGCGTTGCAGGGTGCGCAGCTGGTGCGGATCACCTCGGCGGGTCTCAGGGAGGGTCACCCGCATGACATCACCATGACGGTGGAGGCCCCGAACTACGCGGTGCGCTGAGATGCACGATCTGGTGGAGATCGGCATGGGCCGCACCGCGCGCCGTGCCTATGAGTTTGATGACGTCCAGATCGTGCCAGCGCGGCGCACCCGCTCCTCCCGGGATGTGTCCACCGCCTGGCAGATCGACGCCTACCGGTTCGAGATCCCGCTGATGACCCATCCCACCGACGCGATCGTGTCACCAGCGATGGCGGTCCGGGTCGGTCAGCTGGGCGGGCTGGGGGTGCTCAACGCCGAGGGGCTGTGGGCCCGCCACACGGGTGTGGACAAGCTGCTGTTCCAGCTCGCTTCCGCCATGGAGGAGGCCGATGAGGCGGCGGCGGTGCGCCTGCTGCAGCAGTGGCACTCGGCCCCGATCCGCCTCGAGCTGCTCACCGAGGCGATCGGCCAGGTGGCCGCCTCCGGCGTGACGGTGGCCGCCCGGGTCAGCCCGCAGCATGCCCGGGACCTCACCCCTGACCTGCTCGCCGCTGGCGTGGAGATCCTCGTCGTGCAGGGCACCATCGTCTCGGCCGAGCATGTCTCCTCGGTCGCGGAGCCGCTCAACCTCATGGAGTTCATCGCGTCAATGGAGGTCCCGGTCATCGCGGGCGGAGTGGGTGACTACCGCACCGCGATGCACCTGATGCGCACCGGGGCGGCTGGCGTCATCGTCGGCCACGGGGCGGGCGTGAGCACGTCTACCGGCGATGTGCTCGGTATCGGGGTGCCGATGGCCACCGCGGTCGCCGACGCCGCGGCCGCCCGGCGGGACTACCTCGATGAGACCGGGGGGCGCTACGTGCACGTGATCGCCGACGGTGGGATGCGCACCAGTGGTGACATCGCCAAGGCGATCGCCTGCGGGGCGGACGCGGTGATGCTCGGCGAGCCGCTGGCCGCCGCGGCGCAGGCGCCCGGCAACGGCTTGTACTGGACCGCCGCCGCGGCGCACCCATCGCTGTCGCGCAGCCACGTCACCGCTGTTCCCCAGGGCTCGACCGGCTCGATCGACATCGACACGCTGCTGTTCGGCCCCTCTCGCGACCCGAGCGGCACGGTGAACCTGTTCGGCGCGCTGCGCCGCGCGATGGCCAAAACCGGATACTCCGAACTCAAGGAATTCCAGAAAGTCGGCCTGACCGTCCGCCCCTGACTCACTGGGAGAACCGATGGCCAGAGGTGTGAGTTATACCGACGCGGTAACACTGCTCGGCGGCCGGGAGAACCGGACGGTTGCCGCACTGGACCGGCTGGTGGGGGGGCTCCTGTTGGTGGCGTCAGCTGCCGGGGCGGGGTTCGCGTTGAGTCTGTTCGACCCGAAGTCGGAGTTGGCCCGGCTCAGTGGTGATCTGGTCTCCGGATTGGCGGGCCGGCTGCGTGGGGTGAGCCGGTTGGGCCGCACTGAGCGGCTTGCCGCCGCGCACGCGGTCATTGTGCTCACGGCATACTTCGAGTCCCTGCGGGAGGCCAGCCTGCCGTTCGACGTCAAGGAACTGAAACTCACTAGAGCTGAGCAGGTCGCGGTCGCCACTGGCGGCGCGGCGGGGCCCGCGAGCGTGCGGGCGTTGGCGGATGCGCTGCTGCGGGCCGATGTCCCGATGCCGGCCGCCCAGCGGCCATACGAGCTGACCCTGGAGACGGTGAACGGCTTCTACACGCATCTGTCGGACGAGGTGTGCCGGTTCGTGGCGGGTGTGACCGTGTGGGACCGGCTGGACGACATCCACCGGCAACGGTTCCGCGATGCGGTGTGCCGTGACGTGCCCGCCCGAGCCGTCGCGCGGTACGAAGAGCTGTTCCGGCGATTGGCGACTGATTTCCCCGAGGTTGCTTTGTGGGCGAATCTGGTGGATCACCAGGCGACCCGTGCTGAGATCCGGCGCGTGGGCATAGGGCTGGCCGGGGTGCAGGAGGTCCTTGCCGCTATCAGCGCGGGCCGGGTGCCCGATGAGCGGCGTCTCGCCTTGGCTCGTGCCTACCAGGCTGCGCTTCACCGGCCGGTTCTCGCGTCGGGAGAGGTCCCGGAGGAGCTGCGTATCCCGCTGCTCGCCGAGGCGTATGTGAACCCGGACTTCCGGGCCGCTCAGGTGCAGGCGACCGAGCGGCTCGCCGAGGAGCGCTGGTGGAACGAGCACCCTGTCCGTGACGACTTGGAGGGCTTCCTGCTCGGGCATCTCACCGCGCCCCATGCCACCGAGGCACCCCTGCTGGTGCTCGGCCAACCGGGTTCCGGGAAATCGCTGCTGACGCAGGTGCTCGCGGCGCGGCTGCCGCCGAGTGAGTTCCTGGCGTTGCGAGTAGCGCTGCGGGAGGTGCCCGCCGACGCCGACCCGCAAGCTCAGATCGAGCATGCCATCAGGACCGCGACCGGCGAGAGCATGCCGTGGGCCGCCCTTGCGCGCAGCGCTGGGGATGCCCTGCCGGTGGTCCTGCTGGACGGGTTCGACGAGTTGCTGCAGGCGACCGGAGTAAGCCAGTCCGACTACCTGGAGAAGATCGCGGACTTTCAGCGCCGTGAGGCCGACCAGGGCAGGCCGGTGGTCGTGCTGGTGACCAGCCGCACCGCCGTCGCCGACCGGGCTCGGGCCGCACCAGGCATGGTTGCCGTGCGGCTCGAGCCGTTCCGCGACGACCAGATCGTGCGGTGGCTCGCGGTGTGGAACGCCGCTAACGCATCCGGGTTTGCCGCCCGTGATGTGCGCCAGCTGCCGGCCGAGTCGGTGCTCGCCCACGCCAAGCTCGCCCGCCAGCCGCTGTTACTGCTGATGCTCGCGCTCTACGACGCTGACGGCAACCCACTACAGCGCGAGGACGCGGCACTGGGACAGGCCGAGCTGTACGAGCGACTGCTCACCCAGTTCGCCGAGCGTGAGGTGCGCAAGACAGCGGCGGCCCTGTCCGCCACCCAGTTCGAGCGGGCGGTCGACCGGGAGTTGCTTCGCCTGTCGGTGGTGGCGTTCGCGACGTTCAATCGCGGTCGCCAGTGGGTGACCGAAACCGAGCTCGACGCGGACCTTCCCGCACTGCTGGTGGAGCCAGGTGACCGGCAGCGCCCCCCATCCGGGTTGCGTGCCGAGCTCACCGCAGCCGAGGTCGTGATCGGGCGGTTCTTCTTCGTTCACGAAGCCCGGGCCACTCGTGACGCCACCAGGCTGGCAACGTACGAGTTCCTGCACACCACCTTCGGTGAGTACCTCATCGGGCGGCTCATCACCCGAGAGCTCGATGACCTCGCCGACACCGCGGCACGCGGCACCACCCGCGGCAGGCCGGCTCCCCTCGACGACGCTTTCCTGCACGCCCTGCTGTCCTTCGCGCCCCTGACTATGCGCGGCACGATCGTGACCTTCCTCGCGGAACGGCTGCGGATGCTGCCCGGAACACGACGCGAGCCGCTGCGTGACCTGCTCCTGTCCCTGTTCCATCACTCGCTCCTGCCCCGGCATGACACCAGCTACGACAGCTACGAACCGGACCGGATCTCCGTGCCCGCCCGCCATGCGGCCTACTCGGTGAACCTCGCCCTGCTGGCCGTGCTCACCGCCGGGGAGATCACCGAGCAGCAGCTGTTCCCCGGCCGCGCCGATCCGGTCCAGGATTGGCGACGACTCGCCTTACTGTGGCGCTCCCAACTGCCCGAGGAAGGCTGGGAGAATCTCATTCGCACACTGGATCTCCATCGGGGGTGGGATGGCGACCGACGGATCGTGCGCCTGCGATTGAGCGAAGCAACTGAGCACCACACCACGCACTCCGATCCGTACTGGACGTACAATTACGGCCCGGGGCATAAATACCGACAGAGAGAGGGCTGGTTTGGCTGGACGCAGAGCAATTATAAAGATCTTCAGAGACAGAGCAATTTTCTGTGCGACACCACGGACGACAGCATCGCGCATGCGCTCGAACCCTTCTCGGGCAACCTCGGAAACATGATCACTTTTTTCCTTGGCTCCGTGCCGGGACGCTCGGTCTCGGCCGCGAACGTGCTGATCACACTCTGGCTCACCGCCAGCCAAGAGAAGAGTCCAGACGAGCTCGCTGTCGCTTACGATGCGTGCCTTAGGATTGCGACCAACGGCTTCGCCCCCTTCGATGTCGATACCAGGGCACGCTTCCGGGACCATTTTCTTCGCCAACTTTCCGCAGACTATCACCGATTGCCTTCTGACTGGTTACAAGACACCATTGAAAAAATCAAGAAAGCGGGGGGGTCGGCAAGAATGGAGGGTCCGGAGCTGGTTCGGATGGCGAACGAAATCCTGCCCGAACTCATGGCCGAAGATCCACCGAAACCGTCGTAGCGGTAATTCCTCTCCGGCGCCTGCCCTGGGTTGCCGCGTCGCTGCCGACCGGGCAGCCGCTGCCTTCGCGGCTGGGTATGCCCCCTGTGCACGCGGTGCGGGCGGTCAGCACGGTACAGGGAAGGCGTAGGCCACCGTCGCGGTCAGGCGCTGTCCCGCAGGAACCGCGCCGCTCGTTCCAGCTCGTCGGCGAGGAGCGAGCGATCGGTGAGGTCGCCGCCTGCCGCAAGTCGCTCCTCAGTCCACTCCCGGATGAGCTGGGTCACTCCGATACCCCGCACGCGGGCTACTTCACGTAGCCGGTCCATGGTGTGCCGGGAAAAGCGCACCGAGCGGGACACCATCGGCTCGCCAACGTCGATCGTCACGGGCTCGCCGCGCTCCCACTCGGCGAGGACGTCGTCGCCGCCGAGCTGGTCGTAGTGTTCCGCGAGGCGCTCGATGTCGTCTTCAGATGGGTACTTCGTCATCGCTATCATCCGCCTCCTCTCGGCCTTGTCAACGTCGCGGGCGGTCACGACGTACCAGCTGCCGCGTGGGCGCGGTGCGATGACGACCACGAGCCGGCGTCCGTCTCGACTGCGCCCGAACACCAGGTAGGTACCCTCGCGCTTGCCACGTCGGGCATCGAGGGGCGGGCTGAACAGCACATCCTCGACCTCCTCGGGAGTGATCTCGTGCCGCGCGATGTGGGCGACACTGCGCGAGCTCCACAGCACGCGATCAATCCGCACCTCGACGATCGTACCCCAACGTGGTACGGAAGGATGCGGAGTTCCAGAAAGTCGGCCTGGCCATCCTCCCCTGACTCGCCCCGGACGACGGCGGAAGAAGCACTCGATCGTGACCGCCGTGCACCGCCAGGTGCTCGTGCCCGCCCTGTCGACACACGCTTGACAACTCGCTAACGTGGCACCTGCTTGATGGGCACCGCGTGGAGAAGAAGTCTCTTACGAGTGTCCGACCGTCGGTACTCCACAAGCTCGGGGGGCAGCCATGACTACCAGCACCACCAGCTTCCAGCGCGACATTCTCCCACTGTTCACGCAGATAGACATCGAACATATGGCCGAGCTGGGCGTCACCCTCAACGATTACTCATACATGAGCATTCCCGCCAACGCGGCCGGGGTTTATCAGCAGGTGTCGCAGGGGTTGATGCCTCCGCCCGGTAGCGGTGAGAACCGCTGGTCATCGGACATGGTCACACTCTTTCAGACTTGGATCGACGGCAGTTACCAGCCGTAATTCCGAGCTATCCGTGAACTCGGCGTCACCGACGTTGTGAAGGCTGGTCTACGTCGGTGACGCCGAGTTCACGGCTGTGGGCCTCGCCCGCCCGTCCGCCAGTGAGGTCCCAGTTCCGCTTGGTGGATGGGCGTGCTGAAGGCGGGGCGGCCTGGCCGCCGCGAGGTGCTGCGGCGGGTTGAGTGCCGCCTGAGTACCGTTTTGTTGGCCACATATGCGCAAGCGTCGCTGCCGATCGGGCAGCCGCTGCTGGCCAGGGTACCGCCGTCGTGCTGACAGAGAGGTGATCACCTGTGGGCCCTATTGACCGTGAGTTCTTCGACGGCGAGGAGATGCGCGCCGCGCTGGCCGCCCGTGACATCGGCAGGGTGTACCGGCTGCTCGGGCGCCTCGGCGTGAGCCAGCGCCAGATCGGGGAGCTGACCGATCAGTCGCAGTCGGAGGTGAGCGCGATCGTCAAGGGCTGCCAGGTGTGCGACGTGCGGGTGCTCGAGCGCATCGCCGATGGGCTCGGGGTACCCCGAGCGTGGAAACGCCGTGTCGTGGTCGCCACCGCCTCGGCCGCGGTGCTGGGCCCGGCGTTGCGGGGTCTGGGTGAGTTGGCGCTGCCGGCCGGGCAGCCATTGCCCTCGCGGTTGGGTATGTCTCATGTGCATACCGTGCGGGCGGTCACCGAGCGGTTGCGTGGGGTGGCGCGGTACTTCGGTGGGCAGGCGGGCCTGTTCAGCGCCGCCGCGACCCTCTACACGCCGTGGATGCGGGTGCCCGCGACAGGTGTGGTCAAAGCACAGCTGGCCGCCGCGCTGGCCGAGTTACACACTGCGGCGGGGTGGTGCTGCTACGACTCCGGGGTGAACGGAATGGGCCATTTCACTCGCGCCCTGCGGCTGGCCGATGAAGGCCGGGACACCTACGAGATCGCCAACGCAGCCTGGCACGCGGGGATGGTGCTCACCAAGACCGGGCATCCCAACGACGCGCTCAAGCTATTCCAGCTCGGACGGTTTCAGCTCCGCGGGCCCCAGCTCGGCAAGTCCACACCGGCGACCCCGCGCGCCGACGACCCCCGGGTGCCGATCCTCACCGCGCGACTGGCCGGGACGTCCGCAGCCGCTTACGCCCGCATGGGCGGCGCCGATGAGGCCAACCGATGCCTCGCCGAGGCGCACGACGGGTGGGAGCCCTGCGATACATTCGAGCGCGCAGACGCCGATTTCGTCATAGCCGTGACTCAGCGCAACCTGGGCCAGCTCGACGCCGCTGAGCAGTTCGCCGCCAGCGCGGCTCGCACCTACGGCGAGAACCACCGCCGGTACCGCACCGCAGCCGACCTCGTCCTCGCCGAGGTGCACGTGCGGGCGGGGGAACCCCGGGGACTGACCCTGGCCCACCAGGCCATCGAAGGGGTGCGCACCCTGCAGTCCGCCGCCGCACGACAGGAATGGCTGATCCCACTGGCCACCGCCTTGGAAGCCCGACCCGGCACCGACCACCGGGAGCTAGCCCGAACGGCCCGACAGATCGCCGAGACCCGGCCCTAACGGTTTTCCCCGTAGCGGTGGCCCGGTGCGGACGGCTCGACACGGTGACCCTGTTCGGCACGCTGCGCCGATTCTTCGGCATGCGAGGGTGCGGCGGTCAGTGGACCGGCACTGCCGTCGGTCGTCTATGAGCACGGCACCCAGGTAAGATCTGCGGCGGTAGCTGGAGGTGATCTGGTATGGGCGCAGGGTCCAGCGCGGATATCGACGCCGTGGTCACGGCCGAGGGCGACGTGGTGGTGCCGTCCGAGGTCGTACGGCAGCTTTCGCTTGTGCCAGGACAGCGCGTGCACCTCACGATGAGCGCAGCTAGTACTCGGCGGAACAGGTATGGATCGCTGGCCGGCCGGTTGCCGGACGTGAGCGCTGAGGACATCACCGACGAGCGAGGTGAGGTGTGGGGCGATCTGGCGGATGGGCAGTGACCGCAGGCGGTTCGCTCGTCGTCGATTCCCACGCTTTCATCTAGGTATGTCCAAGCGTCTCCCCGCCTGTCAGACAAGGCGCGCCAGGCGATGGACGAGGCCACTTCGGCGGACGTCCCGCTCGTGATCTCAGCAGCAACCCTCGTCGAGCTGATTTATCTCATGGAGAAGGGCACCTTCTCATGGGCGGAGGTCGAGGCGTTTCACAAGATCCTCGACGCACCGGACTCCGGGTTCGAGGTCGCGCCGATCGATGGAGCTGTGGCGCGCGCTGTTGGTCGCATCCCGCGCGCGGCGGTGGCTGATCCATTCGACCGGATGATCGCCGCTACCGCGCTTGTCAGAGCCGCCCCGCTGGTGACCTAAGACCGTCGGCTTCGCCAGCTCACCGGCCTGGAAACCGTGTAGTGAGTGTTCGGCACTGGTCCTCGTGCAGTCGGGGGGACACGCGGTTGACGCTGTCCGTGAACTCGGCGTCACCGACGTTTTTGGGCACGGTTTAGGTCGGTCTTGTCGAGTTCACGGTTGTGGGCCTCGCCCGTCCGTCCGCTTGGGCGGTCTGGCTGGTTGTAGGTTCTGCTGTGGGTGGCTGGGGCTGTCCGGTCTGGGGGTGATCGTGGCTCGCGTGTTCATCAGCTATGCCACTCGGGACCGGGTGATCGCCGACGAGGTGTCGGGGTGGCTGCGGGTGGTTGGCCATGATCCGTTCCTTGCCCACGACTTGCGGGACGGAATCGGCGTCGGCGAGGAGTGGAAGCAGCGCCTGTACCGCGAGCTGCGCGAGGTTGACGCGGTGATCGGGGTGGTGACGTCGTCGTTTGTGGCGTCGAACTGGTGCTCGGCTGAGGTGGGCATCGCGGATGCGCTGGGGTGCCGGCTCATGCCGTTGCGAGCTGAGGCCGGCGTGGTGCACCCGCTGATGCCGGACTTGCAGTACGCGGACTACCAGGCCGATCCCCAGCAAGCCCGCGACCAAGTGCTCCAGGCGGTGCGGCTGTTGGAAGACGGTGGGGGTAGGTGGCGGGAGGGCGACAATCCCTTCCCGGGGTTGGAACCGTTCACCGCGGCGCTGAGCCGGGTCTTTTTCGGTCGCTCGGCGGAGGCCCGCGAGGTCGGCAACCGGCTGCGCGCCATGGGCAGTGCCAGAGGGATGCTGGCCATTGTCGGGCCCTCCGGCTGTGGGAAGTCGTCCCTCCTCAACGCCGGAGTGGTCCCGCTGCTCGACGGAGACCCGGAATGGTTGGTGGCGCCTCCGCTGGTTCCGGGAAGCGATCCGCTGCCCGAGCTGGCCCGGGCACTGGCGATCACAGCCAACCGTCTGGGGCTGGGCTGGTCGGCCAGCGATGTCCGCGGCAGGCTCGACACCGGCACCGATGGCCTGCGGCGCGTGGTCGATGACCTGCTGGTTGCCGGCCCGGGCGTGCACCCTCGGCGGCTGGTGGTCACGGTTGACCAGGCTGAAGAGTTGTTTACCCGGACGACTCCGGACGCCTTGCAGCGATTCGCGCTGTTGCTGCGTGAGGCGGTCGCGGGTCCGGTGCGGGTGGTCGCGGCGATGCGGTCGGAGTTCCTCGATGATCTGCGTGATCTCCCCGCGCTGGCCGGTGTGCCGATTGAGGCGTATGTGTTGGCCCCGCTGGACCGGGAGGCGCTGCGCGAGGTCATCGAACGGCCCGCCAAGGTGGCCCGACTGCGCCTGGATGACGGCCTGGCAACTCAACTGGTCGCCGACACCGACAGCGGAGAGGCCCTGCCGCTGCTCGCCTTCATCCTGCGCCAGCTGGCCAACGGCTTGCCCGTCGGCGGCACGTTGACTCGGGCCCACTACGACGACCTCGGCGGTGTCCGAGGCGCGTTGACTCGGCATGCCGACGCCGCGTTCACCGACACTGTCCAGGTCAGCGGCGTGACTGAACGGGAGGTGCTGGCCGGGCTCACTCGCCTGGTCACCGTCGATGAGACCGGCCGACGCGGCCGACGTCGGATCAAGCTCACCAGCCTGGCCGAGCCGCTGCGCGTCGCGCTGGGAGTCTTCGTGGAGCGCCGCCTGCTGCTCAGCGACACCGACGACACCGGTCAGGCGTGGCTCACCGTGGCCCATGAGGCCCTACTCACCGGGTGGCGCCCCCTGGACACCGCCACCGCCGACATCACCGCCGCCCTACGCACCGCCCGGACAGTGGAACAAGCGGCCGCCGACTGGACCAGCGCGAGCCGGCCCGAGCACTACCTCTGGGACGACAAACGACTCACCACCACCCTCGCCACGCTGGGAATGACCAGCAACGGCGACCCCGTTGCGCCCATTGTGGAGCTGGATGACGAAGCTCGGGCGTTCCTCGACGCCACCACCCAGCGCGTCACCGCCATCAAGGAGCGCGAACGGCGCCGCCGCACCCGCACCACCACCGTGCTCTCGACCCTGCTAGTGCTTGCGCTCATCGCTTCGGTGTTCGCCTTCCAACAACGTGGCACCGCACAGACACAACGCGACACCGCCATCTTCAACCAGATGAGCGCCCAAGCTGACCGACTGCGCAGCACAGACATCTCCCTCGCGGCCCAACTTGACCTCACCGCCTACCGTATGCGACCGACTCCGGACCTCTACACGACTCTGGTCACCCTGGGGAACACCGCCTTATCCACCCCGCTGACCGGCCACACCAACTCCGTCCGCGCGGTGGCGTTCAGCCCGGATGGGCACACCCTGGCCACCAGCAGTGCCGACCAGAGCGTGCGGTTGTGGAATGTGGCCGATCCGGCTCAGCCCGCCCCGTTGGGCCCACCCCTGACCGGCCACACCAACTCCGTCAACGCGGTGGCGTTCAGCCCCGATGGGCACACCCTGGCCACCGGCGGCACCGACAAAACGGTGCGGTTGTGGAACGTGACCGACGCGACCCACCCCACCCAACTGAGTCCACCCCTGACCGGCCACACCAACTCCGTCTTCGCGGTGGCATTCAGCCCCGATGGGCACACCCTGGCCACCGGCGGCCTCGACCAGGCGGTGCGATTGTGGAACGTGGCCGACCCGGCCCACCCCACCTCGCTGGGCCCACCCCTGACCGGCCACACCAACGCCGTCAACGGGGTGGCGTTCAGTCCGGATGGGCGCACCTTGGCCACCGGCAGCAATGACCACACAGCCCGGATGTGGAACATTCCCCATACCCTCATAACCGGCCACACCAACCCAGTCCGCGCAGTGGCATTCAGTCCTGATGGACGCACCCTGGCCAGCGGCGGTCTCGACCAGACGGTGCGGTTGTGGAATGTGACCGACCCGGTCCACTCCACGCCGCTGGGTCAACTCCTGACCGGCCACACCGATTTCATCAACGCGGTGGTGTTCAGTCCGGATGGGCGCACCCTGGCCACCGGCAGCCTCGACCAGACGGTGCGGTTGTGGAACGTCACCGACCCGGTCCACTCCACACCGCTGGGTCAACCCCTGACCGGTCACACCGACTTCATCAACGCGGTGGCGTTCAGCCCGGATGGGCGCACCCTGGCCACCGGCAGCGCCGACCAGACCGTGCGGTTGTGGAACGTGACCGACGCGACCCACCCCATGCCGCTGGGTCAACCCCTGACCGGTCACACCGACTGGGTATACGCGGTGGCATTCAGCCCGGATGGGCACACCCTGGCCAGCGGCAGCGGCGACCACACCGTGCGGCTATGGGGGATGAACGTCGACCAAGCGATCCAGCGGATCTGCGCCACCACCGCAAACACCCTTACACCCGCGAAGTGGGAGCAGTACGTGTCGCCGGACCTGCCCTATCGCCCGCCCTGCCGGTGATGCGCCACGATCAGCCGTAACAGCTCGTCCTGCTCAGTGCCCGCTGGGGCGTCCGGGCACGCCGAAGCGAATCCGGTTTCCCAGTTTAGTGCCTGGTTTCCGGCCTCGCCGTTCGGGCGTCTCCCCCGGGGGTCCGGTTTATCCTCCCAGCAGGTCCGTAGAGGAGGTGTCGTGGATTACGACGTGGTGGTGGTGGGCTCTGGGTTCGGGGGTAGCGTCGCGGCGCTGCGGCTGACTGAGAAGGGTTACCGGGTCGGCGTGCTGGAGGCGGGGCGGCGTTTCGCGGACGACGAGCTGGCCACCACGTCCTGGCGGCTGCGCAAGTTCCTCTGGGCGCCGGCCTTGGGTTGCTACGGGATCCAACGCATCCACCTGCTGCGGGACCTCGTGGTGCTGGCCGGTGCCGGCGTCGGGGGCGGTTCGCTGAACTACGCCAATACCCTCTACCGGCCGCCGGAGGCGTTCTTCCAGGATCCGCAGTGGGCGCACCTCGCGGACTGGCGCGGCGAGCTCGACGCCCACTACGGCCAGGCGCAGCGGATGCTCGGGGTGACGACCTACGCCGGGCACACGGCTGCTGACGAAGTAATGCAGCGGGTCGCGCAGGACATGGGGGTTCCGGAGAGCTACCACCCCACCCCCGTGGGAGTGTTCTTCGGCCGGCCGGGCGAGGAGGTCGATGACCCGTACTTCGGCGGCGCCGGCCCCCGGCGGACCGGCTGCACCGAATGCGGCTCCTGCATGACCGGCTGCCGGGTCGGCGCCAAGAACACCCTGGTGAAGAACTACCTGTACCTCGCGGAGCGGGCCGGCGCCACCGTCCACCCGCTGACCACGGTGACCGCCGTGCGCCCGCAAGCGGACGGAACCTGGCTGGTCGAGGCCGCGCGCACCGGGCCGCTGCGTCTCAGCACCAAGAAGCGCCAGACGATCCGGGCGAACCAGGTGGTGCTCGCCGCCGGCACCTGGGGGACCCAGCAGCTACTGCACCGGATGCGCGACAAAGGCGTGCTGCCCCAGCTTTCGCCCCGGCTGGGCGAGCTGACCCGGTCGAACTCCGAGGCGATCGTCGGCGCCAGCCGGCACACGGTGGACCCGCTGCGCGACTTCTCCCGAGGGGTGGCCATCACCTCCTCATTCCACCCCGACGAGCACACCCAC
>JBOHFY010000301.1:0-13479 GCA_050699895.1 Pseudonocardiaceae bacterium | reverse complement strand
ATGTGCGCGAACAACGGTGCCCAAGCGTTGAACGTGCGGCGCTGGCCCAATGTTGTGGTGCGCCAGAACACGTTTTCTGGCCCGAATTTGACGCGGGCGGTGTTGATCACCGAAGGTTCGACGGGCTGCACGGTGGTTGACAACGTCACCACCGAGGGTCGCCCCACCGTGCAGGTCGATGGTTCATCCCGGCCGGGGTCCCACGTGGACGACAACAGGCCTGGCTGACCTCCCCGGGCCGGCGAAGCTGGACCTCGGTGCCGACACTCGAACCAGGCGATGACGCACCGTCCCCCCTACCTGAGTCCGTCATTGGTGACGTAACACACTCTCGGTCGCGGTGGTCAGCCAACTGGAGGAGGGTACCGGGGTGTCATGGCCACGTACCGTAACGTTATCTGGCACTGCCGCGATGACAGAGCATGTCCGGCAACCTGCAGCGAGTAACGTGGCAGCCACCAGCATGCCTGCCGGCGATGGGTGCTCCGCTCCACTGGCGGATCTGCTGGCCCAGTGTGGCGTCTAGGCGGTGCCCGGCTTTGCCCTGGCGGCCCCGCCAGGAATTCCGCCCTTTCCGGAGAACTAGATCTTCTAGATCGATGCATCGAGAGAGGCTGGCAACATCGTGATTCCGCAAGCCTATCGCGTGTCTATTGAAGCGGAGGGTGTAGATGCCCGTCCAGCCTGGCGAGACCTGGTCGACCAAGACCAGAGCATCGCGCTCTCGAAGACGCCACTGTGGGCCGATTGCATATGCAGTTCCGATCACTTCTCTGACGCGACATTGCTATTTCGCGGAGAAGATGGACGCCGCCTGATCTTGCCTCGCCTGCGGAACCCTGCCTTTCCGGGAGTATTTGCATCGCCTCCGCGCCATTGGAATTTGGGCGCTGATGCGAGCGGTTTTGTCAGCGAAGGAGGGCCAGCGTCGCCCAGGGAGGCCAGTGCGCTGATCCAGGAAATCCGACGTCATCCCGGCCTTCGCACCCGCATTGTGGTGGGTAAGGACGACGCCCAGGCATGGGCGGCAGCCGCTCCAAGTACGGTCTATTCGGTCGCCCGGACCGCGCAGGTACTCGATCTCCATGGAGGTTTTTCCGCAGTCTGGTCAAAACGGTTTACCGGCAAGGTGCGATCAAATTCGCGGAAAGCGGAAAAACGGGGCGTTGTTGTGGAGTCGGACAGCACTGGGCGGCTGATTCCTATCTTCGACGTACTGTACCGGAGCTCCGTCGACAGATGGGCTCAAGACAGACGTTATCCGTTAACATTAATGCGCTGGCTCTCGCAACGCCAGCACTCGCAGAACAAGTTCGCGGCAGTAGCGCGCAGCTTGGGTGAGCGTTGCACTGTTTGGATAGCGTGGCGGCAGGGCGAGCCTGTCGCTGGCATTATCAATTTGACGAGGGGTCCGCGAGTCACCTACTGGCGGGGCGCGATGGACAAAGAACGTTCGCGTGGCACCGGCGCGAACGAGCTTCTCCATCGTAGCGCGATCGAGGTCGCCTGCGCCGATGAGCGGCAGAGCTATGATTTCGGCCTATCTCAAACTGCTGACCTGAAGAGGTTTAAGGGTACTTTTGGGGCAAGTGAAGTCCCCGTGTGCATCTACTATTTCGAGAAACTTCGCACGGCGGCTACCGAAGCCAAGTGTTACGATGCGGCCAAGCAGGTTATCCGATCCGCAATGCGGCTTGCGCGCCCGGGTCGGTGAACTGGTGACCGCACTGGAGAGTGACACACCCACCACCACGGCGCGGAACTCGGCCACCGTTGCTGGGTGGACGCTGGTCAGCAGGGCCACCGGGTTGCTCCGGGTGGTCGTGATCGGCGCGGTGCTGGGACCCACCTACTTCGCCAACTGCTTTCAGGCCGGCTACGTCGTGCCGAGCATCGTGTTCACGTTGATCGCCGGGCCGGTACTGATGATGGTGCTGGTGCCCGGCGTGGTCCGCGCCATCGGCGCCGGGGGTCTGCCTCGGGCCCGGGAGGTGCTCGGCCGGGTGGCCGGGTGGCTACTCGTGGTCTCGACCGCGGTCGCCGTGTTGCTGATGATCACTGCCCCGGCGCTGGCCTGGACGCTGAGCCGCGGGATCTCCGATCCCGCGCAACGGGCTCGGGGCCTGTGGCTGACCACGCTGCTGGTCCTGCTTGTCGCACCGCAGGTCCTGCTGAACTGCCTGGCCCATCTCGGCATGGCCGCCCAGCGCGCGCGGGAGCGCTTCGCGCTCGCGTCGGCCGCACCAGCCGTGGAGAACGTCGTCCTGATCCTGACGGTGGTGCTGGCCGGCTGGTACTACGGGACGGGCCTTGACCTCGATCACGTGCCGGTCGACCTGGTGATTGTCCTCGGAGTGGGCAGTACGCTGGCGGTTGCGCTGCACGCGGCGGTGCAGCTGTTCGGTGCGGCGCGAGTGGGCCTGTTGACCCGCCCGTCGATGCGCTGGCGGCAGGACCCCGAGGCAGTCGCGGTGACCCGCAGGTTGACGCGCTCGGTCGGCGTGGCGGCCTGCCCGGCAGCGGCGATGTATGTGCTGTTCGCGCTGGCCGGCTCGGTGCCCGGTGGCGTATTCGTCGTGCAGCTGTCCTATTCCGTGTTGTTCTCACTGTCCTACGTCAGTGCCCGTGCGGTGTCGATGGCCGCGCTGCCCGGGTTGGCGCACGCCGCCCACCGCGAAGACGCCGTCACGTTCGGCTCGGCATGGCGCCAGGGGTTGTCTTACGCCGTGATCGCTAGCCTGCCGCTGCTGGTGCTGCTCGCGGTGCTCTCCGGACCCATCGCGCACATCCTCGCCAACGGTGAGCTGCGCCATGCGGCCCTGATCGGCCCACTCGCCGTCTGCCTGGCGGTGGTGGCGGTAGCCCAGCTGGCCGCCGGGGTATGCGTCCTCGGGTCCCAGGCGCTCTCCGCGCGGCTGGACGACCGCATTCCCCGGCGAGCCAGTGAGGTGAATTTCGGGGTGACACTGCTGTTCGCCGCCGCGACCCTGCTCGTGCCAGCCGATGGATCGCGCCTCGTCTGGCTGGTGGTGGCTATCCTGGCCGGTGAGCTCGCCGCCGCCGGGATGGTGCTGACTCGGCTGCGCCGGGTGATCCGGCCCGAGCGGTTTATCGAACTCCGAACCCTGGCCGGCGCACTCGCGGCGGCGGCCGCGATGGTGCCGGCAACTGCCGCGGTGTGGTGGGTCCAGCATGTCCACAGCGGCGGCCAGCTCAGCGCCCTCGCGGTGCTCACCCTCGGTGGGGTCGTCGCGCTCGGGGTCTATGCACTAGCGCTACGGGCCACCATGGCGCGATGGATCAGTGCGGCGTCATGACCCTAGTGGTCAAGGCCTGGCTTGCCAGACTGAAGTATCGAGAGGGGTCGGCCACATGGTGCTTTCTCACACTGATCGCATGTCCATTGAGGCGGAAGGCGTAGCTGCCCGTCCCGCTTGGGAGGACCTCGTCGCTCATGACGAGACTATCGCGCTCTCGAAGACACCCGAGTGGGCTGACTGCATATGCAGTTCCAGCCATTTCTCAGACGCAACGCTGCTGTTCCGGGGAGAAGATGGGCGACGACTGATCCTGCCTCGCCTACGGAAAACCGGAACCCCATCCCTCCTGGGGCTATTCGAGTCACCACCGCAGGGCTGGGGTCTTGGCGTTGACGCGAGTGGTTTCCTCAGCGAAGGAGGTCCGGCGTCGCCCGGACAGACCCGGGCGCTGATCCAGGAGATCCAACGCCATTCCGGTTTGCGCACCCGCGTTATGGTAGGTGGGGACGACGCTGCGGTATGGGCATCAGTGGCTCCGGGAACAATATATTCCACCGCCCTGACCGCGCAAGTGCTCGATCTCCGCGGTGGATTTTCCACGGTGTGGTCAGAACGGTTCACAAGCAAGGTAAGATCCAATGCTCGGAAAGCTGAACGGCGGGGTGTTGTTGTGGAGTCGGACAATGCCGGACGGCTTGTTCCTGTCTTTGATGCGCTGTATCGGAACTCTGTCGACAGATGGGCTCAGGAGCGGGGTCATCCGTTGTCATTAATGCGCTGGCGTGCGCAGCGCCGCGAACCGCGAAGCAAGTTTGAGACAGTGGCGCGAAGGATGGGTGAACGCGGCACCGTGTGGATAGCGTGGCGGGGAGACGAACCGCTCGCTGGCATTTTCGTCCTCACGAGAGGCCCGCGGGCTACCTACTGGCGGGGGGCAATGAACAAGGAACTGGCGCGTGGCACCGGCGCGAACGAACTCCTCCACCGTTGTGCGATTGAGGCCGCATGTGTCGATGAGCGACAGAGCTACGACTTCGGCCTATATCAAACTGAGGAGCTAAAGAAATTCAAAAGTACTTTCGGGGCGCGGGAAATTCCCGTGCGCTCTTACTATTTCGAGAAATTTCCCGCAGTGGCTGCCGAAGTGAAGTGCCGCAACGCCGCCAAGCGGGCTGTGCTCGCTGTAGCGCGGCTTGCGCGCACCGGTAGGTGAGCCAGTGCGCTATGAGTGAACAGCAAGGCGATTCTTCTGCGGAAAAGGACGAAGTTATCTTTTGTCGCTACAATGCGGCCGAGGCTCGACGGCTTCGAGGAACAGTCGAGGAGGTATATGCCCGCTCGTACGTTGACGCAATCGCGAGCGGCGATCCGTTCGACAGTATCGACGTGTTCATGCACCGGTTCGACTCATACGCCGCTCAGTCCAGCTTCGACCTGGTGATCGCTTATCGGGGCAATGAAGCCATCGGGCAGGCATGGGGATGGCCGCTCACTGAGCATAGTAGGTGGTGGGAAGGGCTACTCTCCGAGCCTGAGCCGGGTTTCACTCACGAGAACGGTCGTCGCACATTCTCCTTTTCGGAAATTATGGTGTCCCAGGAGTGGGCGGGGAAAGGCGTTGCGCATGCGTTACATGATCACCTCTTGTCGGTCCGTCCAGAATCACGAGCGAGTCTCCTGGTGGAGCCGGAAAATACCAGAGCTTGCCGTGCGTACTTGCATTGGGGCTGGCGCAAAATTGCGCAATTGTGCCCCGACTGGGACAATTCGCCAACATTTGACGTTCTTATCTTGGCGCTCGGCAAGGCGTAACACGTGGCCTGCTCTTTCATCGCATCAGGGAGCCAGAACCTGGTAGCGCGTCAGCATGCCGGCAGTGATGTGGTCAGCCACGTGGCAGTGGAACTCCCAGATTCCGGGATCGTCCGGGATCATATCGGCCACCACCATGCTTGCGGGCAGCAGGCTGACAGTATCCGTGCGCATGCCATTGGCGATTACCGTGTTGCCGTGCCAATGCGGTGTGTGCAGGTCTACTTCGTTGCCCATGCTCATCACATACCAGCGCACCCGCTCACCCTGATGGATGGTTATCATTGGTTCATTGCCGTATACGTATCCATTGATTGAGTGCATCTTGTTACTCTCCTGGAAGTCCGCATCGTCGGCGGCGGGAGGCTTGGCCAGCTTGGTGCGCTCGGCTTCCAGATAATGCGAGTTGTTTTCGTCCATCACCATGAACAGTGTGAAGATTTCTCGGTCAACGTCGCTTGGGCTGCCGTCTGGCCGGGCCTTGCCGCGGGCGGTGATCTCCATCGGCCCCATCAAGCCGGCGTAGACGTCGGGTACTTCGTCGGTATGTGAGTGGTACATCCACATCACCGAACTGCCATCCATCGGACCCGGGCCGGCGCGCTCGGGTACCTGCCAGGTGTACACGTACTGCTGATTCGGGGCGACCGAGTCGCCGGCCTTATCCGCGTCAGCCACGCCGTCATTGTAAGGCGCTCCCTCGTCTTTCTTGTTGTAAAAGACGCCGTGCGGATGGATGCTGGCCGGGAACGAGCAGTTGTTCCGGAACGTTACTTTAATTGTGTCGCCGACCTGTGCCCTGATCACCGGTCCGAGCAGCCCCAGGTATTGCTCGCTAGCTGGCCGCGGGAGCTGGTGAGTGAAAGTAGCGTCAGTGTAGCCGTGGTAGAGACATTTCGTGTATATCGAGCCCATTCGGTTCGACCCAGCCTGGACATACTTGTTCGCTGTCGCGTCGAACTGCTGACCGGTGATCATGTTGGTTCCCGTCGGCGCGTAGTTCCAGGCCGCCTCGTCGGCGGCGATGTAGTAGGCCCTGGTCTGCGCGGCGGGCTCGGCGCTCACGCCGGACTGGCAACCGGCCGCCAGCAGCGCGACCACGACCGCGGCGACTACCCAGCGGCCCCGTGCCGCCCCACCAACAGGGTGCCCGTCACGCGCTAAGAGCAGTATGTGCACCTCGCTCACCGTCCTCGTTGTTTTTTAGGCTAGGCACACCTTGGTTTGGTGAGGGTCACCTATGAGAGTGGAACTGTCAAGCACGTGAGGGTGAGGTGGCGCCCAGTTGGCCACGTTGCTCACGCTACGTTACTGCTGGGCGGCGTCAGTGCGGTCATGTCTAGAACGGGCCTACCCACACGGCGTAACTACGCTCAGACGATGCGGGGCGCTCATCGAAAGTGGCGGCCCGGCCCCCGAGGGGTGGAAGGGGGCCGGGCCGCGCAGCGGGGATCAGGACCGCGCGGTGAAAATCACCACAGCCGAGGTATCCCAGTCTCCCGTTTCAGGGTGGGCTAGGGGAGTGAACATCATGACAACATGATAATCGGTTACTGTGCTGAAATGTTACTGGACCACACCTGCTCGCGCCTTCACGTTCGCGCTGTACGTCCCTTGTTCATCGTGTGAAAACTTTTGAGTCACCGGCCGTTAGCCGGTGGCCTTTATGGCAACCAGTGGACTACGGGATGTAGCGAGACGTGGTGCGCGGGTTCCGCGAACCACGCGAGTCCTCTGGGTCCTCCCGGCGCGGCAAATACCCTGGGCCTCCGCGCCCAGGGCGTGTAACGCTTCAGTACGGGGGACGATAGCCACGTCAGGAGCCGGATCCGGGCCCCGCTTGGGTCCCGACTCCCACTTCACCTCACCTGGGACCTCAGAGTGGACGGAGAACGTTCCTGCCGTCCACACCGGTTGGCGTGCACCCTTGGCAAAGAATGGTCAGATGATGAGCAAGAACTTAGGTGTAGAAATTGGTTTCCGCATGGCCTCCTTGCGGTAGCTCCCATGGCCTGCGGGGAGCAGGCGTCGGATCTCTCAGGCTTGCCTCGTCTCCGCGTCGCCGTAAAAAGGCTGTTGAAAGGTGCGCGACACGTTGTCGCCCGCGGGTACCGGTGCAGCGAGGGGTCTGGTGGCGTAGCGGCGGGCCAGCCAGACACAGACCATGAGTTGGATTTGGTGGAAGAGCATCAGCGGCAACACGATGAGCCCGACGGTCGCGGCTGGGAACAGCACTGTGGCCATCGGCACCCCACCGCCGCCCCTGGTGAATAGGCACAGCGCCACCAGCACCGGGGTGAGTACGCCGGGCACCAGCAGTCTGGCGGCCAGACCTAGTAGCGGGAACACCAGGTAGGTACTAGCCAAGACGATGGAGCGCAGCCGCCAGTGCCGTAGGCCGTCGAGGGCCTGCCTGGTGGAGAGCCGCGCGCCGTAGAGGAAGAACAGGAAGCCGAATGACCCACGATGTGGCTACGTGGTGGCCTGGGCCATTAGGCGAGTGAGGTGTCCACAGCGCGGACCGCCGCCGGTGCACGGGTGAACCGCACGCCCTCGTCCTCCAGCGAGCCGTGCCGCATCAGCAACACGTCCCGCGGATAATTCTGGTGCTGCCGCCACGGGGCGGTGGGCCCCTGCTTCGGCAGTGCGGCCATACTGCGCTGCACGTAGCCCGACTGCAGGCCAATCATCGGCTCCCGCCGCAACGTGTCCGGCGCCAGTGGCGTGCATGCTTGATACCCACGCTGGCCCATGTGGTTGAGCAGCCGGCAGACGTACTCGCCGATCAGGTCGCCCCGCAACGTCCACGACGCGTTGATGTAGCCGAAGGTCAGGGCGAAGTTCGGCACGCCAGAGAGCATCAGGCCCTTGTAGGTCACGGTGCGGCCGAGGTCGATGTCGGCGCCGTCGACACTCAACGTCATGCCGCCGATCGCCAGCAGGTTCAGGCCGGTGGCGGTGACCACGATGTCGGCCGCTAGCTCCGCCCCAGAAGCCAACCGGATCCCGTGCTCGGTGAACGTCTCGATGTGATCGGTGACGACCGACGCGCGACCGCAGCGGATCGCCGTGAACAGATCACCATTCGGCACCAGACACAACCGCTGATCCCAGGGGTCGTACCGCGGCGTGAAGTGCGTGCCGACGTCATAACCCTCGGGCAGCTGTGCTGTGATGCCCTTGCGTAGCAGGGCCTTCATCACGCTGGGGGCGCGGCGGCTGAGCTGGAAGATGAACGTGGCGAGCAGGGCGTTCTTCCACCGGGCGAGGGGGTAGGCCACGGTGGGGGGCAGCCTGCGGCGCAGTGAGTCGGCGACAGCGTCCTTGGTTGGCAGCGACGCCACGTAGCTGGGTGAGCGCTGCAGCATCGTCACGTGCGCGGCCTGCTCGGCCATCGCCGGGACCAGGGTCACCGCGGTCGCGCCGCTGCCGATGACGACCACCCGCTGGCCGGCGTAGTCCAGGTCGTCGGGCCACCGCTGAGGGTGCACGATCTGCCCGGCGAAGCGGTCCGTGCCCGGGAACCGCGGGGTGTAGCCCTCGTCGTAGCGGTAGTAACCCGAGCAGGCGAACAGGAAACCGCACGTCAGCACCATCGACTCGCCGGTGTCGGTCCGCTGCGCCTGGACGGTCCAGCGGGCGTGCTCGCTGGACCACTCGGCCCGCACGACCCGGTGCTGGAATCGGATGTGCTGATCCACACCGTGCTCGCGCGCGGTCTCCCGGATATACCGGCAGATTGACTCGCCGTCGGCGATGGCTTCCGGAGCCGTCCACGGGCGAAACGAGTAGCTGAGCGTGAACATGTCCGAGTCCGAGCGGACGCCTGGATAGCGGAACAGATCCCAGGTGCCACCGATCTTCCCGCGGGCCTCCAGGATCGCGAACGTCGTGCCCGGGCACCGTCGCCGCAGGTGGCAGGCAGCGCAAATGCCGGACAAACCGGCACCGACGATGAGCACATCGACGTGGTCGAGCTCCATGGTCGTACTCCATTTCACGCAGTGAACCGCTCGTTACCGCACGAGCCGCCCCGTCGCCGCCGTGACAGCAGCAGCTTACCGACGCTATGTCGATATAGTCAACAGTTTGTTGATAACATCGACGGTGTGTAGAGTACTGAGCCATGAGACCGCCCCGCACCGTCGAGCACACCGGGACATCCAGAGGCCGGCGCACGCCCCGGCCATCTGGCGACGACCGGCAGGCGGCGATTCTCGCTACCGCGGAGCGGCTGCTGGAGGACCGGCCGTTCAGCGAGATCTCCATCGGCGACCTCGCCCGTGGGGCGGGCATCTCCCGGCCCACGTTCTACTTCTATTTCGCGTCGAAAGACGCGGTGCTGCTCGCGCTGCTCGACGGCATCGTCGAACAGGGGTGGGCAGCCGCCGGTGACGTGCTCACTCGCCTCACTGAAGACCCGAGGGCACGGTGGCGGGAAGCCATCAGCGCCTTTTACGAGGCCTTCCGGTCGCATCGAGCGGTCACCCTCGCCTGCGCACAGGCGCGGGGCGCGAATGCCGAGGTACGCCAGTTGTGGGCTGCCGTGATGGAAAGACGGGTGCATCGCACCGCCGCCGCCATTGAGGCTGAGCGGGAACGGGGCGCCGCGCCCGCCGGGCTGCCCACCCGGGACCTGGCGGTGGCACTCCATTTGATGAACGAGCGGGTGCTGTACGCAACCTTCTCGGACGACGGGCCCGCCGTCGTCGAATCCAGTGTCGTCGACGTGCTCCTCACCGTGTGGCTCAACAGCATCTACCAGACGACCGCACCATGACGATCTGTGACTTCGTCGGTCCTGGCCTGCTAGCCAGCCGGATCGAGGGTTCACATCCCCCGAACAGGTGAACCATCCGCTGAGTCGGCGGGAGGCTGTAACAGTGCCGTGGGGCACCGCGATAACCGGTTCGGTTCCGTGATGCTGTTGGACCCCCCGACCCGGCAGCATCACGGGGCCGTTCCGGTGGGGCAGGCCCGCCTGCCCCGGGGCAGGCGTTTCGATCTCCTTGCCCGTAGCCCGGTCGCGCGCCTTCACGTGGCCGCTGAATTTGTCGACAGTCGCGTTGTGCTCGGCAACTTCGCGCGTCAGCTCAGCCACCTGTTGCTCGTGCTGTCGTTGCGCCTCGGCCAGTTGGCGGCGCCGGCTCTCTTCGGCAAGCTCATGATCGGCCAGAGTCTGCTGGAACCGTTGCCATGCGGCGGTGCGCTCTCGCTCGTACCTCGCTTTTCCGCCGACCAGCCCGGGCAAGGTGCCTGGCCTGGGCGGCTCGAAGTCCTCCCACACCGGGGGTGAGGTCACCTGGCCGAGTACGCCCGGATCGAAGCGCACGGCATCGACCCGGCGTGTCAGCGAGTCGAACGGAATGTGCGTCGGCACGCCAAGCGACGAGCGCAGCAGCTCTCTCAGCTCCTCCGCGCGCGTCCACCTCCGCCGTCCACGCGGCGGCCTCAGCTGCCCGCGCCTCGTGGGCACATTGTTCTTGGTGCTTGCGCTCAGCGGCTTCCGTATCAACAGATTGCCGGCACTCCTGCCCTCCACAGGTGGCGCGCCGTGAATTCGACCAGACCGACGTGTGGACGGGCCGGGAACGTCGGTGGCGCCGAGTTCACGGACAGTCGCTCCCGCTAGGCGGCGGTGGTGAGGCGGTGGCGGAGTTCGGGGACGCCTGGGCTGGTGTGCAGGGGTTGCAGCACGGTGTTCAGGACGCGCAGCTTGTCGTGCGCCAGGGGCGAGGACAGGACCGTGATCGCGTCCACGGCTTGGTGGCCGATGGTGACGGCGGTGTCGAGGTCCCCGGCCAGCGCGTGGGCTCCGGCGAGATCCAGCTGGTACACCGCCCGGAGCCGGGCGTGGGCGGGACCGTACTGGCCCACGGCCTGGCGCAGCAGCGGCACCGCCCGGTCGGCGGCGTGCGGGTCGCGGCCAGCGATGGCTAGCGCATAGTGGGTGCGACCCTGCTGGGCGGCGAGGTAAGCCTCGCTGACGAGGCTTGCGGCCCATGACTCGGTGTCCGCCGGAGCGATCGCGGCGAAGTGGTCGACGGCCTGGCCCAGCGCGCGATCGCAACCCACCGCGTCTGTCTGGGCGGCGTACGCCCGGGCCTGGATGTTGGCCAGGCAGCAGGCGGTGGACGCGGAGACCGGGTCCTTTCCGCCCATCACGGCGTGGCCGAGCTGGACCAGTTGCAGCGCCTCGTCGGGCCGGCCCAGGTGCACCGATTGCAGCGCCATGTCATAGAGCACGAAGGCGGTCTGGTCCGCGCCGAGCGGGTGGCCGGTGTCACGAGCGATGGCCAGCCCGATCATCCACAGCCGCCGGGCGGCCTCGTCCTGCGTCACGTCGAAACTCAGCCAGCCCGCCTGGGTCGCCAGGCGCGCGGTGGCCAGCCGCAGCCGGGGCTGCACCTCGGGGGTGACCTTGGCGTCCAGCAGGGGCAGCGTGGCGCGCAGCTGGGCGACGGCGGCATCGCGAATCAGCCCGCTGTGCCCGGCGAAGTCCTGGCGCACGAACGCGTCGGTGAGCTGCTCGATGGCCTCGACATCGGCGGCCCCCACCCGGCGGGTGCCGGTGGGCTGCGTCGACGGCAGCAACGCCGCCAGCCGGCTGACGTCCAGCCCAGCGGCCGCGCCCACGATGATCCCGGCGACCCACTGCACGAAGTTCCTGCGCTCCATCCACCTCACGTCCTTCCAGCCCGCAACCCTCGCGAGACCCACCGTAACCCCAGGATCGAAGAAATTGAGCCTGGCCGGGGGAATGTATAAGCCGGTGGCGACCCGGGCGACGATCTCCACATCCCGCAGCCGGCAGATGCCGTTCTCGATGGCGGAGATTCGCGACTGCGCTAGATCAACGATCTCGCCCAGGGTGGTCTGGCTCCACCCGGTCAGCCCCCGGACCCGGAGGAAGAAGGCCCCGAACTCGTAGCCGCCCAATTCGACTCCGACCTGCTCACTGTCATAGAAATCGGGCGGCAGCGCCTGGCGTGGGTCGAGCGCGCGGCGCTGGCAGGGGTCACACAGGGCACCATCTGGACGTCCACGGCGCAGCCGCGCCCCGCGCCCCGGCACCCCGGGCACATGGTCATCGGCACAGCGTAGCGACGCTCCTACGGTGCGTGGCTTTACCACACCGTGGCGCCTCGCGGTAGCCCTGCGCGGATATCCAGCCTGCGTTACCGCGTTACTCGTTGGTCAAGCCCCCGTCTCGATGTGTGATCGGCATCGGTCGGGGTGTGGAGGGGGCTTGTCCCCCCCGACGCGCTCCCCCCTTCACACCCCGGCCCCCACCAGCGCAGAGGGGATGCCGATCAATGAGCTCATCGCGGGACGCCGCATTCGCGGTGCCGCAACGCGTGTACACGATTCGGATGACGGCCCTGCTCGGTGCGCGGCTGGAGCACGAGGTGACCGAGGACGCCTTCGCCGCCGGCCGAACCGCCGGGCGGGGCGAGTTCCAGGCGTTGTGCGGACCGGTCTTCATCCCCGCGGCGATGGTCGCGCCACCCGGCCGACCCTGCCCGGAGTGCCTGGACATCCTGTCCGCATCCCGCCAAGCGGCGAGATCGCGGCGAGCCCGCCACCGCCGTCCCGGCCTGCTCCGGCGCCTGCTGCCGGAGTGGCGGCCGTGACCGGACTAGGATACGGGCATGGTCTCACCCGGGTTGCCGTCGGACGCGGAACGGATTCCTGCCTTGCTCTCGCCGAACACGCCGCGCGCGATCCGTGACGCGCTGATCGACTCCGAGCGTGCGGAATTCGAGCGTCGCTACGCCGAGGAAATGGCCGAGGCCGCCCGGACGCTGGACCTGAGCGCCGTCCTTACGGTGCTGGACGCCTACCGCACGATCGCCGAGATCACTCAGAGGCAGGGCGTTGAGGCGCACCGGAGGATGCTGGACCGAGTCGCCCGTCTCCAACGCGGCGAGGACGTGCCCACCGTGGCAGGGCATGTCCATAAAGCAGAGATCAACGCGAGGCTGGGCCGCTGACGGCGTGTACTCGTACGACATTCTTTCCGAGGCCCGGGAACAGGTTGACGGGTTGCCCCTCGGCGCGCTGCCCTTCTACGCCGAGCTGATCACATTCCTGGAGCTGACCCCGTGGGACGGTCCTCCTTACCGGGAGGACAAGCGGGACGGCAACATGCGGAAGATACTGTTTGGACGGGGCGCCAAAGGCATCGCCGTTTACCTCGTCCTGGAGCAAGAGCGCCGCGTGGTCGTGTTGAGCGTGACCTGGGTCGACTGACCGGCCGTTTCAAGATTGTTAATTCGTGTGGGTCGCACGGTGTATGGACCGCTGTCGCCGGGAGCAGGTAGGCCGGGTCGGTATTTCTCGGCGGATCGCTCCTGTCATTGGTAGGTATCGGAGCTTGATCGCCGAAAGTGAGCTGTGGCCGTGC
>JBOHFY010000300.1:0-11047 GCA_050699895.1 Pseudonocardiaceae bacterium | reverse complement strand
GTGCGCCGCTGCACGGCCACACCTCACCTTCGACGATCACCAGTGGGCACCCGTAGGGCAAACCGGATAACTGGCCGAAGTGCCGTTGCGGCGTCAGGCCGCGATGGTGATTGCGTGCCCCATCAGTGTCGGGTCGTGGACGACGGCCCGAACCGGCCTGCCCGGACACTACCCACGAGCACCGTGAGCGCATACATCGCTGACGTTAATTCCATGACCGCGACGCTACGACCCCAACTATTCTTACGGTCAACGGGAGGGGTAGTCATGGAGAAACCAGCGTGGGACCGGGCTGAGCTCACCGTCGGACAGCTCGCCGCGCGCAGCGGTGTGGCGGTCTCGGCGCTGCACTTCTACGAGCGCCAAGGTTTGATCAACAGCCGGCGCACCTCGGGCAACCAGCGTCGTTACCCGCGAGACGCGCTTCGGCGGGTGGCGCTGATCCGCATCGCTCAGCGAGTCGGAATCCCCCTGGCTGACGTCGCCACCGTCCTCACGCTGCTACCGGATGGCCGCACACCCACCCGCCAGGACTGGCAACAAATATCCCAAAGCTGGCAGGCCGAGCTCGAGGCGCGAATACGGCATCTCCTGCAGCTCCGGGACGATTTCACCGACTGCGTGGGATGCGGTTGCCTGTCCATCGACCGCTGCCGGTTGGCGAATCCCCACGACCAGCTCGGCAAACACGGCCAAGGACCCCGGCGGCTGCTTGAGCCAGCCAGCGATCCGCCGTAGCGGGTACGGGCAAGCCGGCGCTGTTAGGTCGCGTCGGTGTCGATGGGTGGTCGTTCGCCGACGGCGAGCGGTAGTGGTCTGGCTGGTTGCTGGTTGAGCGTCGGTTCCCAGTCGAGCAGTTCTTTCCAGCTGCCCTGTGGGGGTGGGTAGCGGTAAGGTGTGATGGGGTCGTCGCGCAGATGACGGAGCAGCGCAGTGCGGGGATCCCGCCAGCCCCGCATGCCTCCCAGATCGCTACGAAGATCGTTCAACGGCTCGCGGAGCTCGTCGAATTCCGGGCCCAGATGGTCACGAATCTTCTGATTCGCGTCGTTGGTGTAATTCTTGATCTGCCGCACGGTTCGGGCCAGCCAGGCCGCCGCGGTGGGCAGCCGCTCGGGGCCCAGCACGAACAGCGCCACCACCGCCAGGATGAACAGCTTTTCGAAACTCAGATCGAACATGAACCCCTCCTCCTGGTGCGGTGACTACACGGTGGGCGGGTGGGGCGTGTCGGGGGGTGAGACCGCCGGTGCTTGCTGCGGGCTTGGGGAGTTCTCCTCGGCCGCCGCGCCCTTCATCTCACCTTTGAAGATCCGCGCGGACTGACCCACCGCGCGGGCCATGTCGGGCAGCCGCTTGGCCCCGAACAACAGCACGAGCGCGCCGAGGAGGATCAGCAGATGCCAGCCGGACAAGCCAGCCATAACAGTACCTTTCCTCGCGCTGGGTGAAGAGTCTACCGTCAGGGTACTGCACGGAGCCCTGCGCGCCGAGGATGGCGGCTTCCGACGCCGCTCCTCATTGCCCGTGGTCCGGTACCGCCGGATGGGTGAGAGTGGCGATCCCGAGGATGGCAATGGGGTGGGAGAGGACGAATCCCACCAGCGGGGGTCGCGCCAGGTCTGGCGCTTCTCCTGACATGGCCTTGTACTACTCGGCGAGCCGGTCTTGGAGCCGGGTATCCCGGAATTGATGCACCGGGCCAACCGTTCGCAGGATCTGACGTTGACGAGCATCGTCGAGAAACCGCAAGAGACGCACCGGAGCGTTGCCCCGACGCTGCAGCTGTGCGTTGGCGAGCGCGGCCGCCCAGGTGGCGGACGACACCAACCCGGAACCGAGCCCGGCCACGAGCCCGTCCGTGAGCCCGTACACGAGCCCACCCGTGGGCCCGCTCCTGAACCCGTACACGAGCCCAATCACGACCCCAACCACGAGTCCGGCCACGAGCCCGAACTGACGCTCCCGACGCCACAATGACTGAGGATCGAGCGGACTAGTGGCCTCCATCGGTGGTCTGATCTCCAGCAGGAGCCCGGCCGTCAGCCCGAAGCCGAACCCGAGCGCGAGGAGAAATGTAGGCTCACTCCCGCTCTTGAGCTGGTCCCAGAGCCAGAGAACGGGCACGACCACGAGCGCGATAAAGAGCGTTGTTGGGGTGGTAGTTTTGCTCCACCGGAGCTGACTCCGCTGCTGAGGAGGTCGTCCGCCGAGTAGGATGATGAGAACGTAGACGATGCCATAGCCACCTGTGCTCACGATTGCGATGACGAGCCCGATGAGGAGCGTTGTCGGGGTAGCGGCTCTGCTCCGCCGGAGCTGACTCCGATCCTGAGAAATCCGTCCATCGACCACGACCACCAGCATGTATACAATGCCGACCATAAATCCGTACTTGAGTCCGTACGCGAGTCCGTACGCGAGTCCGTACCCGAGCCCGACCACGAGCCCGGCCACGAGCCCAATCACGAGCCCGGTGCGGGTATCAGTGCGGGTATCAGTTCCGTCCCATCGCAACCAACCCAGCTGCTGAGGAGGCCCTCCCCCGAGCACAAACCCAAGCCCGACCACGAAACTAGACACCAGCCCGATCGCAAGCCCGATCGTGAGCACGTTCTTGACATCGCCCAGGAGCCAGTTCTGCAGCCCGGTCCCGACCCCGACTCCGACCCCGAGAAGGAGAATCATGAGAATATTGGTCCTGCTCCACCGCAGTTCCTGCCGCGCAGGAGATTCGCCAACGGGTGGGGACACGAGGAGCAACCCAAACCCAAACATGAACGCATATCCGAGTTCCCTGGCGAAGACGGCTAAGAGTGCGGTTGAGGAGCTGGCCTGGGACGCAGGGAGAAGATGCATGTGGGCTATAGGGCCGGCTAGGAACCCGATGAGGAGCGCGGAGACAAGGCCCATGACGACTACCGTGGCAACAGCACGAGGCCACGTCGGCACCCAGCGCGGGATTCGCCACCACGCAAGATCGCGCGTCCCTTCCTTATCCATCTGATAAGCCAGCTGCCCCAACCATCGTCGGGCCTGTTCAACGGTATACGACGGGACCGGCTGGCCCAGGTGCCGGGGGTACGCTGCGTCCAGCGCCTGGTCCAGAAGATAATCATTGATAACCTCCCGGGTGGGGAACTGGCTATCGTCGATGAGTTCATCGACCGTCCCTCCGGGGCCATAGGTGTCCCGGACCAGGGTCAGCGTCAGGGGCGTGGTGAGCGCTTGGGCCAGGGCACTATCGGGATGCTCCCGCAGATGATCGACAACGTGCTGCCATCGGGGAGGGAGCGGGTCGGTCAGAGCGCTGGCCAGGTACTCCGCCGCCTGCCGGGAGTCGATCGGCAGGAGCTCGAGCGCCGCCGCGCCCCGCAGGTGACCGCCGCTGACCGCGGCCACCAGCTCCGTGGTGCGGGTGAGCACGACCAGCCGGAAGGTGGCCTGCTCATCCAGCGTGCGCAGCGCGCCCGGGAGCAGCTTCTTGGACATCTCATCCAACCCATCAAGGATCACCGCCAGGTGACCGCCCAGGATGAGACGCATCGCGGCATCCCGGCCGTACTCCGGAGCCCGCAACAGAGCGTAATTCCGCGCCAGATAACTGGCCAACCACTCGGCGAAAGAGTCACGGTTCGGGTCCCAGCCCTGGGGGGTAACCAGCACCGGCACCGGCACCCGCGCCCGATCCCTCGGCGTCACCGTGGCCCGATGGGCCAGCGCAGCACACAGCAGCAGAATCCCGGCGCCGCTCTTACCCACGCCCGGCTCGCCCAGAACAACCAGCCGCCCGGAGCCCAGGCCCTCATACACACCGAGGAGATCCTTCAGCGTCCCGGAGCACAGCTGTTCCACGGTGACCGCCGCCATCCCGGGCAACGGCGCGAACCGCCTGCCCCCATACCCACCGACCGCCTCCGTTTTCGGGCCGGTCACCCGCCGAGGTGACCATTGCCACCGCACGGGAACCGGCTCCGGGAAGACCAGCCCCCGCTCGGCGGCGGCCTGCTCCCACTGCCGGCGCAGCTGCTCGGCCAGTTGATCCGCCGCCCGCTCCAACGGCAACCGCGCAACCCCGGTGGGTCGCGCTAGTCTCCACAGCCCAGCAGCGACACTGGCCCCAGCGGTTGCCACGGCGACAAGCTTCCCAGCCAGAGCGCCACCCGAGTCCCGGAAGACAACAAAAACCACGCTCCCGGCCGTCGCGGCAACGACCAGCAACAACCCCATCCACAACCGGAGACGCCACCTGCCGAGCATCATGCTCGACGGCCTTGTTCTTCAACACAAACAATCTCCATAGCGGCAGAGTAAAACATGCGCAGGTACGTGGGCGGGTGATAGGGGGCCAGCCGCGTCCTTGGGTGCGGGCGATCGCGTGCGGGCCGGTCTGGTAGTCTCCGGGCTGGCCAATGATCCGGACGATTCGATGGGCCACCTAGCCGCATCGATGTCGAGGTGCGCGCGCGGTCACTCGGTGACGGATTAAGAGTGACGAAACGGTAGGAATGGTGGACTTCCCGAGCGTGCCGCCTCGGCGACTGACAGTGCCCAGCAAGTGAGGTTCTTGATACACCCCGACCGTTACCGTTACATCGCCCCGCGTTACCGTTACATCGCCCTGCCGACAGCAGATCACGGCAACCACGGAGAGTCCGTGGAGCGACCTGTACAACGCCGGACATCATTATTTGCCTAATTTATCATATTAGTCCGGGTTTTCGTTACAGGTCACCCGGTGGGATTATGAACGAGGCTGTGGATCACATCGCCCGCACCCTCGGGTGTGTCCGGCCAGCGACTGCCGCACCGGGGTACCGATCGCCCGGGGTGGTGCTCGTCACGGCACTGGGTTGCCGCAGTGTGCTCTCCTCCCGACCCTCCGTATCAGAGTGGTGAACGAGCAGCGATCATTGTGGTATGCCACCTCACTCCCTCCGCCCGGTAGGCACCCGATTGACGCCACACGTGTCGCAGGACGCCGTGGTCGTCATTCCCGGGATCATGGGAAGCGAACTCAAAGACACCACGACAGGCCAACTGATCTGGGGTCTTCGGCCCAGCTGGTACGCGCGGGCCTGGGCCAGCCGTGGAGTGCTGCGAGCGCTGATGCTGACCGACGACGAGCGGGCCGGGCGGATCGGGCGGGTAGCCGCGACCGGACTGCTGCGGTTCCCGGCCTTCGCTCCGGTGCTCGCCGGGTTTGAGCCGTACACGACGTTGTGCGACCGGATCCGCGCGGTGGTCGCAAGCCCGAAAGCGGTGTTGGAGTTCGCTTATGACTGGCGGCTGCCCGTGGAGTACAACGCATCTCGGCTCGCCGCTGAGGCCGTCGAGCACCTGGCACGGTGGCGGGCGTGCCCGGAGCACGAGGCCGCCCGCCGAATACGTCCGGATGACCGGCCCGCCCAGCTGGTGCTGGTCGCGCACTCGATGGGCGGACTGCTATGCCGGGCGCTGGCGCTGATCAGCGGCGCGACCGATGACGTCCGAGCGACGATCACCCTGGGCACTCCATTCGACGGTGCCGCGAAGGCGATGGTGCTGCTCAGCTCCGGGCGCGGTGCTCCGTTGCCCCGCCGTCGGCTGCGGCGGCTGGCGGCGACCCTGCCGGGGCTGCATGATCTGCTCCCGATGTACCGGTGCGTCGATGACGGTGCGGAGGTCCGCCGGCTCATCCCCGCTGACGTCGCTGCCCTCGGCGGGGATGCGGAGCTGGCGCGGGCCGCGCAGGAATCCCACGCCCGGCTGGCGCAGGCCCGGTTGGCTGGGCACCGGGCGGTGATCGGCACGGAGCAACCCACGGTGTCGAGCCTTCACCTGCGCGATGGGGTGGTTCGGGAGCTGCACCACAGTTTCCTGGTGCGCCCCGACGGCGAGTTGGTGCGCGACCTCGACGGCATCCTGCGGCGGGTGCCTGGGCGCGGTGATGGCACGGTGCCGCTGAACTCAGCAAACCCGGAAGGCGTCGAGCCGGCGGCGGTGCCCCAGCAGCACGGCCCGCTCGCCACAGCCGACGAGGCGCTCAGCGTCGTGCGCTGGGTGATCCGCGAGCAGGGCACCGGGGCCCGGCTCGGTGCGGGGGACATCGGGCTGCAGCTGCCCGATGTGGTCACACCGGGCACCGAGTGGGCGGTCACGGTGACGGGGGAGGTCTCCGGGGCCCGTTGCATCGTGACCGACCTGCAGACCGGTCTGGTGGTGGATCACCCGCCGCTGCGCCGCCGCGACGGCCAGATCCAGGCCACGGTCAGGCTGCCCGAGCCGGGCCTGTTCCGGATCGCTGTCTCCGGGGGAGCTACCACCCCGGTCAGCCAACTGGTCATGGCCGAGCAACCAGGTGATGAACCGCTGGACGACGAATGAGTGAACTGGTGGTGTTCCCAGTGGCAATCGGGAGCTACCTCAACCATGACCTGCTGGAAGTCGGTCCCGCAGTCGCTCGGATGGTCGAGCTGTTCGCGGAGTTCGGCGGCCGCGAGGCGCCGCCCTGGGACATTCCCATGCCGGACCGGGGCAGGGACGCGGTCGACGCCCGGCTGCGCTCGTGGTCTCGCGGACCCGACGGAAACACGGTGCTGTATTGGGTCGGCCACGGCTGGTCGAATGGGTTGACCTCGTCGCTGGCCCATGCTCTCAGCCCCAGAGCCGTTGCGGGCTCTGGAATCCTACCAGTCAACCTGGCCGACTGCATCAACGAACGCGAGAACCACCATGACGGATGGGCCATCGTGATCGTGGATGCGTGCCAGTCGGCGCGGTTCGTCCGACAGCTCGAGACGGCCGTGGACAACCACGAAGGCCCAAGTCGTCTGCTGCTGGTCGGTTCCTCCGGCGAGGGTGCCACCACGCTCGGCCGGTTAACCGACGCTCTTGATGAAGCGCTGAATGGCAGTTTCCAGGGAGAGTCCGAGATCGAACTGTGGAAGCTGACCAGGGAGCTCAGGCGGAAGCTGCGGCCCAACGGCGAGGTCCGCCCGAAGAACATCGAAGATGAGGTGTTACGTCGTGAGGTCGCTCCGCCGACCACATCATCCCCGCTCACTGTGTTCAAAGAAATCAAACGCGTGCTGGCCGAGTTGACCGAGGATGAGCGAAGGCATTTCGTGCCTAAGGCACAGGGTGCTGAGCTGAGCGATGCCTCGTGGTATTTCGAAGGTCGGCACCGCGAAAGCGCCTCGATCGCCGAGTGGCTGCGCGCCCAGACCAGCGGACTGCTCGTCGTGACCGGCGACGCCGGATCGGGTAAGTCCGCCCTGCTCGGCCACCTGGTAGTGCAGAGCCGCCCACAACTACGCGATGTCCTGGAGCGGTACAACCTGGTCGAGAAGCGTTCAGACGAGAAGCGGCCACCCGACGAGGTGTTCGACGTCGTCCTGCACCTCGTCGGCCTCGACCCGGCCGAGGTGACCCGCCAACTCGCCACTGAGCTCGGGCTGGGCGACCTCCCGGTCGGGGGAAATCTCACGGAGTGTGTCAACCGGTTGTGCTCGGATCTCGGTGGTCAACGGCGCACCATTCTTGTCGACGCGCTGGACGAGGCCGTAACCCCACTCGCCGTTGCGCGATCGGTCCTGCGGCCCCTGGCCGCGGTTCCCGGTGTGCGGGTGGTGGTCGGTACCCGACGGTCCACCCAGGAGGGCCCGGATCAGCCCTCCTCCGATGACCGGGATCTCCTCGATGCGCTCGGCCCAGCCGACACCACCACCATCATCGACGTAGAGCGTGACGCAACCGCGATCACTCGCTATGTCGCCCGGCGGCTGGTCACCGCAGTGGACCGCGGACGGCTGCGGACTGGCAGGGCCACCATTCGGGACGCAGCGGAGGCGATCGGCCGGGCGGGCCAGCAGTTCCTGTTCGCCCGTCTGGTGGTGCACGAAATTCTCGCCCAACCGGACCTTCTCACCGGTCCGGGCTTTGCCAACCTGGTGGCTGGTGGCCACCGTCGGGTGTTCGAGATGGCAGTCGCCCGGCTGCGCGTAAACCGGCCCGGTTACGAATCGCTGCTGCGGGCACTCGCCTATTCCCGAGGCCGGGGTCTGCCCATGCGTGACGGTGTCTGGAGCGCCGTCGCGGCTGCCCTAGCCAGCGGAGATGGCGTCACCGATGCTGATGCGAGCCAGCTGCTTAACGCGGCAGCTCCCTATGTGATGATCGACCGCGAGCACGCCCAGAGCGTCTACCGGCTCGCGCACCGCACCTTCGCCGAACATTTCACCACCGAACCCGATGCCACCGGTGAGATGCGCCCCGAAGACCGCGACCAACATCACGCCATCGCCCGCAGTCTGATCACTGATGCGGATGCTGATCCGACGACCGAGCTCAACCCCTATCTCACCCACTACCTGTCCGCGCATGTCGGGGCTGCCGGTGCGGGCGGGTGGCGTGACCTGAATGATCACCCGGGCGTGCTGGACCGGCTCGACCCACTGGCTGTCGGCGCCGACGCCATGCGCACCGCCTTCGGCCGCTTCACGCTCCCTCCGGAGATCGCCGGTGTCGTCGGCGCCCTTCACCTGCTGGCACAAGCTAAACCTCAAGATCGTCTCGGCCTACGCCAGCTCGCCATGGCCCGGCACGCTGGGATAACACACCCCGGCGCTAGAGGTGGCTCGAACGTCGCTAGTTGGTCGGTGCGCTGGGCGAGTGTGGTTGGCCAGCCGACTCATCGGACGCTGATGGGCTACACCGGTGGAGTGCGGGCGGTGTGTGCGGTGCGCGGGCCGGGTGGGCGCACCCTGCTGGCCACCGCCGGCACTCATGAGACGGTGTGGCTGTGGGACCCGGCCACCGGCACCCCGGTGGGTGAGCCGCTGACCGGACATACCGCTGGGGTACGGGCGCTGTGTCCGGTGCTCGGGCTGCTGGCTACCGGCGGTGACGATGGGACGGTGCGGCTGTGGGACCCGGCCACCGGGACCCAGGTGGGTGAGCCGTTGAGAGGACACGCCAGCGGGGTGACCTCGGTGTGCGCGGCGCGCGGTCCGGACGGGCGCACCTTGCTGGCCACCGCCAGTCGGGATGGGACGGTGCGGCTGTGGGACCCGGCCAGCGGCACCCCGGTGGGTAACCCACTGACCGGGCACGCCGGCCCGGTCTGGGCGGTGTGCCCGGTGCCCGGGCCGGAGGGACGCACTCTGCTGGCCACCGGCGGCGACGATGGGACGGTGCGGCGGTGGGACCCGGCCGCTCGTCGCTGGTTCGGGCGCCGCAAGTTGGGCGCGCTGACCGGGCACATGGGCCCGGTCAGCGCGCTGTGCGCGGTGCTCAGGCCGGAACAGGAGCGCACCCTGCTGGTCACCGGCGGGCGGGATGCGACGGTGCGGCTGTGGGACCCGGCGACCGGCACTCCGGAGGGGCCGCCGCTGCGAGGGCACACTCGCGAGGTGCGAGCGGTGTGCGCGGTGCCCGGACCGGGAGGACGCAGTCTGCTGGCCACCGCTAGCGACGATGCGACAGTGCGGGTGTGGGACCCGGCGACCGGCGCTTCGGTAGGGCAGCCGTGACCAGGCACACCGGAGAGGTATGGGCGGTGTGCGCGGTGCCCAGATCGGGAGGACTGAGCAGTCTGCTGGCCACCGCTAGCGACGATGCGACAGTGCGGATGTGGGACCCCGCCGACGGCACCCCGAGGGGGCAGCCGATAAAAGGGCACACCGGCGGGGTCACTGCGGTGTGCGCGGTGACCAACCAGGGAGGACGCACCCTGCTGGCCACCGGCGGCACGGATGAGAGAGTGCGGATGTGGGACCCCGCCGACGGCACCCCGGTAGGGCAGCCGCTGAGAGGGCATACCGACCGGGTGTGGGCGGTGTGCACGGTGCCCGGGCCGGAGGGGCGCACTCTGCTGGCCACCGGCGGCGGCGATGCGACAGTGCGGCTGTGGGACCCGACAACCGGCACCCCGATGGGCAAACCACTGACCGGACACACCGGCGGGGTGCGGGCGGTGTGCACGGTGCCCGGGCCGGAAGGGCGCACCCTGCTGGCCACCGGCGGCGACGATGCGACAGTGCGACTCTGGGACCCGACAACCGGCACCCCGATGGGCAAACCACTGACCGGACACACCGGCGGGGTGGAGGCGGTGTGCCCGGTACCTGGCCCGGGCGATCGCACCCTGCTGGCCACCGCCAGCGACGATGCGACGGTGCGGGTGTGGGACCCGGTCACCCGCACCCCCGTCAGGGTCTTCCAGGTCGGAATAAAGGTTCATGCGCTTTGCGCATTAACCGACGGTTCGTTGGCCATCGCGACCTCTGAAGGGGTCGCAGTCCTGGTTGTGCGGCCAGTCTGACCGGCCAGCGCAGGACGCCCCGGTAGTACACGAGGGCCTGCTCATGGCGGTCCTTCGACACGATGGCCGGTGTGGCGACCGTTGCCTCCTGTCCAGCTCGAACCGGTCAGGTGACCGCTGCGATCACCATGTCAGGTCACTGAGGCCACCCCGGGGGCGAGGCCCGCCGGAGACACTCCGGTGTTTGGTCGCGGAGCAGGTTGTGTGGTGGGACCGGACTGGGGAGCAGATCTGGCTGGTCGAGGTATTGGGTCGGTGTCGGTGAGTCACCTCTCAGTAGGATCTCCCTGTGGATGCGTTGACGGCGTTATCGGCTCAGTGTGATCCGCTGCGCCCGCTGGAGGCGGATGAGACCGATTTGTACGTGGACTGGCAGGAGCAGCTTGACACCGCCGATGACGTCAAAGTGCGGTTGGCGAACTCGATCGCCCGTAGCCCTGGGCCGGTCACGCGTCTGTTCACCGGGCACCGGGGCGCTGGTAAGACGACTGAGCTGATTCGCCGAGACGAAATTCCGTAGCGCGCTGGGCGGCGTGCGTAACTTCTTCAAAGGACGGGTCACCGTCGACAAGGCGGACGTGGGTATGGATCCGGTGAAGGTGAGTCTGCGGTTCGAGGCGTTCCCGACCGCTCGCAAGGAGTTCCGCGCCTTGCTGCAAGGCCTGTTGCCGACATCATGTGGGAGCCCTGCGGGGGCTGAATTGCGACGTGCTGTACACCATCCCGATCGAGCTGGCGTACAGC